>CALCPT010000728.1 GCA_937897265.1 uncultured Alcaligenaceae bacterium | reverse complement strand
ACGCTCTTCCGATCTGAAGGGCAGGAAATTCCACTTCGTGCCGGCGGCGTCCAGCACGTCGCGCGTGTCGATCCCGAGCCGGTCCGAGATCAGGGCCACCTCGTTGATCAGGGCAATATTGACGTCGCGCTGGGTGTTTTCAATCACCTTGGCCGCTTCTGCTACGCGAATACTAGGTGCACAATGCGTGCCCGCGACAATAATCTCTCGGTAGATTTGATCAACCAATGCGGCGATCTCGGGTGTCGAGCCCGATGTAACTTTTTTAATCGTGCTGACGCGGTGCTCTTTATCGCCGGGGTTGATGCGCTCTGGGCTGTAACCAGCAAAGAAATCTTTGTTAAAAACTAAGCCCGACACACGCTCAAGGACTGGCACGCAATCTTCTTCGGTGGCGCCGGGGTAGACCGTCGACTCATAAATGACGATGTCGCCTTTTTTAAGCACAGCACCAATGGTTTCGCTCGCTTTAATCAGGGGGGTCAGATCCGGACGCTTATATTCATCAATCGGAGTGGGCACTGTCACGATAAAGACATTCGCGGCGCTCAACTCAGCGCGGTCTGCCGTACAACGCAAGCCTTTCGCACTCGCTAGCTCGGCGTCGTCAACTTCAAGGGTGTGATCATGCCCTTGCTGCAGGGCCTTTATACGCGCGGGGTTGATATCAAAGCCAAGCACCGATCTTTTTTTAGCGAACTCGACTGCGAGGGGTAATCCCACATAGCCCAATCCGACCACAGCAAGTTTGACGTCCTGAATGAGCAAAGTTTTCTCCAAAACACCTGCGGGCACTCGAGCCAACGGGTTAGTTTTTAATGCACTACCGAGAGTTTAAAGGCTAGGGCAAAATTTTGTTGCCAGACCACGACACAAGCCAATCAACGAACCCCGAAAACATTGGGCTGGCGCCTAGGAGTCAAATCACACGTGCTTTTGCATTCGGCAAAAAAAGAGGCCAAGACCTTGCGGTCTTGGCCTAAATCCACCAAAGGAGGAGGGTGGAGGAGACAATCGTGGCAAGTTGAGGAGAAAGTCTCTGCGTTGCTAAACAAGCTACACGCCTAACTCACTCTGCGTGGTTTGTCTGAACGTTATCCTTTGATAACACGATCTTCAGTCAAAACACTTATGACTCAACTTCCATAAACAAATAGTAATCTATTTTTTTGTGCGATGCAAGAAAATCTATCAAAACACGAATAAATATTTATTTTGTTGTTTTTGTGCATCGCAACAAGATTTTGCTGTGTTCAGATGCGATACGCCGTCGCCGTCATCAGCTTCCTCTTCGTCAAGCTCGGCCTGGTGCGTGCCGTGTCGATCGGCTTCATGATCGATGCCTACGAAATTTTGAAAGAAGGCGGCTGGCGCATCAACGAATGGACCTGGCTCGAGCTCTCGCTCGTCACCATTCCCGCCAATGCGGAAGCCACCATCAACACAGTGAAATCTATCGACT
>CALCPT010000727.1 GCA_937897265.1 uncultured Alcaligenaceae bacterium | reverse complement strand
GAGTTCAGACGTGTGCTCTTCCGATCTTTTCGTTGGTGCCATCTAGCGGCAACACATCGACGCTAGTTTCACGTGTCCAAAACCATTCGCGGTTGCTTTCGTGAAAGACGCCAACGTAGGGTACGCCCGCAAATTGCGCCAAATGCGAGGGGCCGCAATCATTTGCCACCACAAGCTTCGCACCCATCACCGCATTCGCGATTTCAGATAAGGGCCGCGTCATGA
Source organism: uncultured Alcaligenaceae bacterium (assembly GCA_937897265.1). Classification (GTDB taxonomy): domain Bacteria; phylum Pseudomonadota; class Gammaproteobacteria; order Burkholderiales; family Burkholderiaceae_B; genus Zwartia. The sequence goes on along the minus strand of CALCPT010000727.1, from coordinate 3,855 downwards.
GATACACAAAATCGCTGCGCCCAAGGCTTTGCAGCCAGCGATATTGCTCGGCTTCGTCTGGCCCCATCACAAAACAAAAACTCGCTTGAGGCACTAGCGCTGCCTTAAGTAAATCAGCCAGTGCGACATAATGTTCGATCGGCCAGCGTTTATAGTCACCGGCTCCACCGCCGGGCATTAAGACGATCTGTGGAGCATGCGCTGAGGCCGGGCCCTCGAGGTCGGCCAACGCTTGCACGCACTGACGGGCTGCTTGCGCAGGATCAAAGTCTTTAAAGGCAGCTAACAAACGCAGATTCGCACGCCCCATATATTCAGAAAAGTCTTTACGATGCGAGTGAGTCCAGACAAAATCAGTGACGCGTTTGTTTTTAAAACCAAGCCGGAACTTAGGTCGCTTCAACAAGGCAGCGATGCCGTATTTTTCGCTAGCAAAGTGCAAGGCGATGACCAAATCTGCTTTGCCATCCATCGCTCGATACACCTCGGGCAATTTGTCTGCCTGCGTGAATGCATCAACCCACGGCAAACTCAGATAGTGTTGACCAACAGCGTCTTGTGCGACAACCCGCAGATGACACGTAGGCCAAAACTGTTTAATTTGATAAAGCAGCGGATAAGACACAATTTGCGTCCCTAAAAACCGCATACTTCGAATGAAAACAATGACGTTTTTCACAATAAGGCTAACGCAACTCGATAGATGATGAATGAGGCAAGATGCGCCCGAACGCTGGCCATTAAATGAGAATTGTTATGATTTCAAATGATACCAGTAGTTCTATCTAGCAGGCTCTTCTTAAAACACCGTGTTCATATAGCCCGCCGCCCTCAACCTTAAGCAGATTAGGCAACAGACAATATGTCGAGCACCGCGAACTCAAACAACCTCCCTGCACAGTTGCTCAAAGCGATTTGGGATGCAGCACAGGGTAACGAACACTTATTGAATCGCGTGACATTCAATGGCGCGGGCGAGCTACCCTCAGTGTTTGCGGTCACAGATTTGGCAGCCGCTTCCATGGGGGCTGCCGGGCTAGCGCTCAGCTCTTTACTTGATGCAATGGATTCGACGGTGACATGTGATTCAACCGGCACGGTGTCGGCACCTGCTGAGGTAGGGGTCGCATTCAAGCCTGCTGCGGCACCAACAAGCCGCAGCGCCTCAATCAAAACTGTCACGGTCGACCGCCGCCTCGCGTCTTTTTGGTTTGCATACTCGTTGCGGCCCATCGGTTGGAAGCCTCCGTCTGCAGAAGACTTCGTGATGGGTGATTACGAAACAAGTGACGGTTGGATCCGACTACATACCAACGCTCCACATCATCGCGCGGCAGCCGTGCGTGCCTTAGGCCTCAATGCACCCTCTGGGCGCGCTGACATCGCGCAAGCCGTTGCCACTTGGTCTGCTGACGCGCTTGAGGCCAAGGTTTTAGCCGAAGGGGGCTGCGCCGCGACGATGCGGTCATGGCAGGAATGGCAGGCACACCCTCAAGGCCAAGCCGTACTGAGCGAACCCCTATTGCACTGGCAGTCTGGCGCAGAGATGGCAAAGCCTAAGTGGTCATTGAACCGCAGCCGTCCGTTGCAGGGACTCAAGGTGCTTGATATGACTCGTGTCTTGGCAGGCCCTTCTGCCACCCGCATGCTGGCGGGGGTAGGGGCTGAGGTCTTGCGCATCGATCCGCCTTGGTGGGATGAGCCCACACTCGCACCAGAAATGACGCTAGGTAAACGTTGCACGCGCCTTGATTTACGCAATCCGTCTGAACGCGAACGTTGGATCAGCTTGTTGAGCGAGGCCGACGTCCTTGTGCACGGCTACCGCAGCGATGCGTTGTCGTCATTGGGGCTTGATGCAGCACAACGACAAAAAATCAGACCTGGCCTAGTGGATATCTCGTTAGATGCCTACGGCTTCACTGGCCCTTGGAAGCAGCGTCGTGGCTTTGATAGCTTAGTACAAATGAGTATGGGCATTGCACACGCAGGCCAACAGTTCGCAGGTAGCACTCAACCCAAGCCCTTACCTGTACAGGCGCTTGACCACGCCACTGGATATATCTTGGCAACCGCGGCCTTACGTGGCCTTGAGATCCGTCTTAGAACAGGTGTTGGGAGCATTGCGCGTGCATCACTTGCGCGAACAGGTGCCCTGTTGATGACAACCCTTAACCACCCAGAAAAAAGCAATCAAGCGCTAGCGCCAGAAACGGAGTTTGATCAAGCCCCTGCAATCGAAGACAGCTACTGGGGTGCGGCACGTCGTCTGCATTGGCCCGCAGCTCTCGCAGGGATTGCTATGCAATGGGATGAGCCCTCAGGGCCGCTGGGTAGCAGCGAAGCGACCTGGAAGCAGTGAAGCAATTTGCAGCAGTGAGCAAACCCGTGGGCTGTGACGCGATTTCCCAGCTGTCAGACAACTTGCCAGCAGTGAACCAAGCCGGCGGCGATGGCAACCGTGCGAGCACATAAAAGGCTGCCGGCGAACACCTTCAATTGTGACTTTGGCTAAGCCTACGCTCAAACACAAAAAAACTATATTGCATCAACAACGCTAAACCTGCTGACGGAATAGCGCCCGCCAAGAGCATCGAGGTGTCGTTCAAGGCTAAGCCTTGAGCAATACGTTCACCAAAACCACCGGCACCGACGAAGGCAGCGATGGTCGCCGTGCCAACACTCAGTACCGCCGACACCTTAATACCGCTCAATATCATTGCGCGCGCCAAAGGTAGTTCGATGAGGTAGAGCTGGTCGCGAGCGCTAAACCCTAAAGCAGTCGCTGCTTGACGCATTGACGGCGAGATCTCGCTCAACCCCGCATGCGTACTTTGAATGATCGGCAACAGCGCGTACAAAAATAATGCCACGATCGCTGGGATTGTTCCGATTAGCCCAAACAAAGTAATTAAAAATGCTAACAATGCCAAAGAAGGGATCGTTTGAATGACACTGGTGACAGACAAGACAACCTGCCCTGTTTTTGGTCGATAAAAACTTAATACGCCTAACGGAATCCCTACCCCGATCGCTAAGAGCAACGACACCAACACCAAGAACAGATGCTGCACACTTAACCGCAAAAAATCTGGGCCAAACAACGTCTGCACAAAGGACTGCCGCGTCAAAGCGCGTTCGGTGTCCGGCACATTGCCCTCTACCCCATTTGCGCTTGTTTTACCCTGACCTTGACCCTGACCCCGATCTTGCACTTGCACCGATCCTTGCACCTGCCCCTGACGTTGCCCTTGCAAAAAATTACGTGCGACGACCGCGAAAGGCTGACCATCGACTTCAGCGCGGGCATTCAACTCACCCATCGTCTGTTGAGAAATTGAGTTCTGTAACGCGGACAGCACTTTCCATGTATCCGCAAACCTGATTGGCACATCTGAGCGGTATAACAAAAGTGCGTCATATGTTGGAAAAAAATTCAAATCATCTTGCAGCACTACGAGTCGATCCCGCAGCAACTTTGAATCCGTGCCGTAGGCATCCATCACATCGATTTGTCGCGCCCTAAGCGCCTCGTACGCCAGGCCGTGGTCCAAACCCGATGGCGCGAGTTTGCCTAGTTGATATCTGTTGGCTAAACCCTTCCAGCCATCACTACGACCGATGAACTCGTGCGATAGCGCGAGTTTCAGGTCCGGATTGACCTTCAGGTCCGACAGGCTGGCGACCTTGCGGCGCGCCGCCTCGTCGCGCCGCATGGCCAGCGCCATGCCATAGGCGGCCGTGACGCCGATCAAGAGCCTGGCCGACATCGAGCGCTACTACGCCTTTCGCTGCTGCGTGGAATGCGGCGCGGCGGCGGCGGCGGCCGAGTTCCACGACGGCACCGACCTCGCC
>CALCPT010000726.1 GCA_937897265.1 uncultured Alcaligenaceae bacterium | reverse complement strand
TCATCCGCCGCCACCGGTGCGCCCGAGCCAGCGCCTTCCCGAGCGCCGGATCGCCCCGGGTGGGGATAGAGCCATTGTGCACCTGATCTGGGGTCAGTGGCACCCCGTCCGGCGAGATGATCGCCTTGCGCCCACCCCACTGCCGGATCTTCAGCGGCACCACGACGGTGACGGTGGTCATGCCGCCCTCAGCGTCTCGGGAGGCTGCGACATCAGGTCCCGCGCCAGGCCGGTAATGCCATCCAGATTCAGCGTGACCTGAATATGTTTGCCATGACCGGCAAGCGCTTCATCGGCTGCGTTATCAATCACCTCTTGCACAATGTGCAAAGGGTTTTCTGTGCGGGTGTACATGCCAGGCCGCTGGCGCACGGGTTCAAGGCCTTTCAGCACCCGAATCGATGACTCGTTGTAAGACTTAGTACTCAAGAGATCCCCAATTGCAATAAAAGATGCGCCATTTTACGGAAAATGCAGAATCAGGCAGTTTCAAAGGTAAAAACGGGGCAAAGGGCTCAGCACACACCGTCATGTGAATGACGTTGTCAGCCTGTGCGTTGGTCGCAAGTTGTTATTCTGCACAGTTGTTTAAGTGCAAAACAACGCAAATCTAGCAAAATCAGATGATGTTATGCTTTAATGCAAATAAGACAGGTGGCGACGCAGTCACCAAGGATCGCAAAAGTTGATCCCATGCAGTTTCAGCCAAATTTGCTGAACGGCATTGCCGAATGTAAAAGCAAAAAAATATCCCAAATTTGCCAGACCGATCACTCTCAGAGAAAAACCATGAGCGAACACATCAAAAACGTGAGCGACGCCAGCTTTGACGCGGACGTCATCAAATCTTCACAACCCGTGCTGGTTGATTACTGGGCAGCTTGGTGTGGGCCCTGCAAGCAGATCGCCCCCATGCTTGAAGAAGTTGCCGCCCAATATGCTGGCAAGATGACCGTTGCAAAACTCAACGTCGACGAAAATCAAGCGACCGCGGGTAACTTTGGTATTCGCGGTATCCCAACCTTGATGTTATTTAAAGATGGCAAAGTGGCTGACACTAAAGTCGGCGCCTTGTCTAAAGCTCAATTAACCGCTTGGTTAGACAGCGCAATCTAAGATGCCGTCACGCGCGAGCCCCTTCGTGGCTCGCCACTGGCTTCGCTTAAGGCGGGCTGTTCGTTTGTAAATACGGTTCCTTTCCCCTCCTCTTCTATTTTGAAGTAATTTTTTACACTGACATCAATGCACCTGAACGAACTGAAGGCGCAGCACGTTTCGCAGCTGCTCGAAATGGCCGCAGGCCTCGAAATCGAAAACGCCAATCGCTTACGCAAACAAGAACTGATGTTTGCCATCATGAAAAAGCGGGCGAAACAAGGCGAACAAATTTTTGGCGATGGCGTACTTGAAGTCTTACCCGATGGGTTTGGCTTTTTGCGCTCGCCCGACACCTCTTATTTGGCCAGCACCGACGACATCTATATTTCACCCTCGCAAATTAGACGCTTTAATTTGTATACCGGCGATTCAATTGAGGGTGAGGTTCGCACCCCTAAAGACGGTGAGCGCTATTTCGCCTTAGTCAAAGTCGATAAGGTCAACGGGTTTGCTCCTGAGGCGATCAAGCATCGCATCATGTTTGAGAACCTGACCCCACTGCATCCAGATAAAGTCATGCCTCTTGAGCGTGATATCAAAAGTGAAGAAAATCTGACCGGTCGTATTCTTGATATTTTTGCTCCGATCGGTAAAGGGCAGCGCGGCCTAATCGTTGCAAGCCCCAAATCGGGCAAAACGGTGATGATGCAACACATCGCCCACGCCATCACTGACAATTTTCCTGATGCAGTCATGATTGTCATGCTCATCGACGAGCGTCCTGAAGAAGTCACCGAGATGCAGCGCACTGTGCGCGGAGAAGTCGTGGCGTCGACCTTTGACGAGCCTGCGACTCGTCACGTCCAGGTCGCTGAGATGGTCATCGAACGGGCCAAGCGTCTGGTCGAGATGAAAAAAGATGTGGTGATCTTGCTGGATTCGATTACTCGTTTGGCACGGGCCTACAACACGGTAGTGCCGGCGTCGGGCAAAGTGCTCACTGGCGGCGTTGATGCCAATGCACTGCAACGACCCAAGCGCTTTTTCGGGGCTGCCCGTAATCTCGAAGAAGGCGGGTCACTCACCATCATCGGTACAGCCTTGATTGAAACTGGCAGCCGTATGGATGAAGTGATTTACGAAGAGTTCAAGGGTACAGGTAACTCTGAAATTCATCTTGAGCGTCGCTTAGCTGAAAAGCGCGTCTACCCTGCAATTAACTTGAACAAGTCAGGCACTCGCCGCGAAGAACTGTTGATCAAGCCAGATCTGTTGCAGAAAGTGTGGGTGCTACGTAAATTTATTCACGACATGGATGACGTCGAATCGATGGAATTCATCTTGGACAAAATGCGTTCAACCAAAAACAACAATGAGTTTTTTGAGTTGATGAAGCGCTAGGCGCCTTTAGTTTGCCGGGCTCGGTGAGGCGCGATTAGGCGCTGAAGCCGGCTCGGGCACTCCGCGCGGTTCAAGCTTGGGATCATCCCAAGGGCCAGTCACAGCATATTTAACCGTCATCGCCTTTTCAATTGGATTACGCAGCAAAAATTGCGTTGCCAAAGCACTTAAACCTGCAATCGGGTTGACCACAAACGCGGTTGCGAGCGCCGCGCCGCTCATATCAAACTGCGGCCGCACGTCGGCCTCCATATCCCAAAGCTTTTTATCTAAATCCGAATTGCCCTTTAACAAAATACTCGCAATCGGACTGTTGATCGTCAGGTCGTTGGTGTGCACCACACCCTTGGTGAAGGTAAAGCCCCCGGTCAAGGCACTCCAGGGAAAACCATCTTTAAATTCGTTACCGGGCCTGAAGTTGAAGCTCAGGATCCTTTGCAGAGACTGAAGCGACAAGAGCTCTAAGAGTCGTGCGCTACGCGAGTTCACATGCTCAAACACGCCGTTTTTCAGATCAACTTTGGCAGAACCGTTTAGTCCCTGATAGCTATTCACCCAAGGGAAATTCACCCAATCCACTTGTGCTTGAATGGTGCCGCTACCGCCCTTAACACGGTCAGGATGCCCCATCTGCGCTGAAAAACGACCAAGATCATGAATGACAACATCTGCGTTGAGCCTGACGCCACGTGTTGGCCCCTTCAAACGCCATTGCCCTGTGGCGGTCGCCGTGGCAGCCGAACTTTGAATATCGAGCTTTTCGATATTCCAAAGTTCAGTGCGTTGCTGATTCGAGCCCACTAAGCGTAACGTTCCTAAATGGCTTCCGAATAATGTGAAGTCGTCAATCGTGAGATCAATTGCAGGGATATCAGACCAATGTTGGGAGTCAATGACGTCGATCTTTAACGCTTCAGTTTGCCCCTCATCGGGAGCGCCAAGAGTTAGTTTTGAAAACCTAGCTTGTATACGCCCGTCGAGCGCACCGGCTGCAGCCTTCCAGGTGGCGCTTCCGGCCGTTTCTTTCGAGGCAATTCGGGCCGACCATTGATTAGAGGAGTCTTGCGTTGCGGTGAGATCAAGATCTGTAAAGGTTAGATCAGACAAAATAAAATGCGGTGAACGCAGTCGCGCTGTGGCTAAACTCGGAAAGACTTTGAACTCAACTTTGGAGGTCCGTTTAGGCTCTTGCGTCATCTGCTCAAAGAGCGTGCTCCAATCGTCAAAATCAATCCGCCCAAGTTTAATATCCAGCGCCAAGCCGCTAGCCGGGAGTGGTAAGGGATCTCCCATACCAACCGCAGCACGCGAAAAATACGGTGAAGGCCGAGCACCAGCGGGCCGCTCGAAGCGACCATTGATCAAATTGGGCACACTCACGGTCAGAGTTTCGCGAAACTCGTTTTTCACGGGCGTTGCAACCCAGCGCAGGGTCACCGGCGCGCGACTTTGGGGCGTTTTGCCTAGCGGTGCCGGCAAATTCACCGTCAAGCCTTCAAGAGTAGAGCTCACAACCGCCTCGTAGCCACGTTCTTTGGTGGATGCGAACTGTGCCTTGTACCGGGTCTGCCCAGCAAAGGGTAATAATGCTTTGGTCCCCGCCAAGCCCGTCAGCGCAGCTACCGTGATCGCGCCTTCGGCTTGCAGGCTTTGGGCACCTTCGCCCCAAGCACCACGCAGCACCGACTGGCCACCTAAAAACTGAGCATTCAAATTGTCGGTACGCACGGAGTGCTCTGAAAACTCAAGAGCCCCGCGAACATTCTCAAGCGCGGGAAGATCTGTCCCAAGACTGACTGTACTACCGGCGAAGTTGATCTGACCTTTGACCTGCGGGGGCTGATCGGTATCAAGCTTCATGCTGAGGGACAGAGGCACAGCTAACGGCCCAGAGACTTCAAGGCGTTCTAGCGTTGGTTTGAACGCACTAGGCAACGGTGCCTGCCGCAATACAGAGAGGTAGTCTTTGCCTTGGCCATTTAGCACGGCGTCAAACGAGAGCTCAGGGCGCGACCCAAAGTCAGGCACCTTAAGCGCCAGCCGACTCACATTGACCTGCTCACCGTTCGTGCCGAGTAACACGGCGCTTGATGCATCGATGCCAAGAGACAACTTATCGAAGACGACTTTGCCCTGCGCCTGGGCCACCTGAGGCCAATTCGGTTGCCCGGGGCGGCTGGGATCGTAATCCACGTTCAGCCCAGTAAATTGCCCCTCAAGTCGGAAGGCGCCGGACACGCCGGGTTCATTGAAGGGAAAATGCTCAAGGTCACCCTTTAACGTCACGGCCGTCTGAATTAATTGCCCCTGGGTGATAGCTGAACGCAAAAATTGACGCGCCTCGCTCGGCGCAAGTGTGGTGACAAATTGATGAAGCTTGTTAGCAGGTGCCTTTGTGATCACTCCGGTCATCGCCAATTGCCCAGCGCCAGTCGCCCCCGCTGCCACCCACGACCCCTGCAACTGTGCCGCGAGCTCGCTGGATTTCAGATCAAGCTGCGCCGAATCAATCGCCAACAGCCCAGCGGCATTTTTGAATACCTTCGCACGCGCCGTGACATCGCCAAGCTCAAGTCGTGAGGGCTCAAACAGTGGACTCTCGATCTTGAGTTCGGTGGTAGTTGCGCTGAGCGTAAGACCTTGTCGACCCGCACTGCGTGCCAACAACGGCCAATGCCCGTCGGGTAACAAATCAGCAAGCCAGCCCGTCAGCCTGATCTGCGCCGTTTGAGCAGACGCCGCACTACTGCTATCTGTCGCCATGGGCAGTGCAATTTTTTTTGCCGAAAGCTCGAGTGTGGTTTGACCCAACAGCCCATCATGCACATCGATCCAGACACGCGCAGCGATGTTTCCGGAAACCGCAGGCATATCCACCCAAGGCGCTAAGCCTGCAAGGTGAACATCCTGAAGCTCGAGGAAAATTTCAGCTTCGCGCGTAGACCCGGGCGTGATTTGATTCAGGATATTCTCTGTTCGCATCACGAACTCAACACGCTTACCCACAGACTCGGGCAACGACGCCATGAGCCGCAATTCGTGACGAAACAAACTATTACTCAGGCTCACGTCGATCTGAGACAAATTCAATACCGGTGCCTGCCGTAGCTGATCGTGCCAGCGAAAACTCGCCTGACGGATCACGATCTCACCTTGATCCAACAGCCAACGTACCGCTAAGGTGTCACGATCGAGTTTGAGTTGTTCGCTTGAATGGGGCTCAACGCGCTGGCCTGCGACGGACAAAGTGCCATCGTCATGACGCGTTGCGGCCAGATCGATCCCACTAATCTCTAAGCGATTCATGCGCAGTTCGAGATCGAGTAGGCTGCGCCACGAGACCACAGCAGACGCCTCAGGCACCTGCAACAACACATCGCCATTGACATCATTGACGGCGAGATCGCGAACAGCAAGCGTTGGACTGAGCCCGGCCCAGTTTGCTGAAATATGTGCAATCG
>CALCPT010000725.1 GCA_937897265.1 uncultured Alcaligenaceae bacterium | reverse complement strand
AGAGCAATGCAGTCACGGCCAGGTGCTCGAGCGCGTCGCGCTGCTGAGCCGGAGCAATCCATTGCCTTGATAACCGTGCAATACGCTCCCACGTTGAATCGTATTTGTCGTCAGCCGATAAACCAAGCAAGCTGCAACAATCTTCAAAACCAAGTCGCGCCCCCGTTTCAGGATCGATATCAAAGCGCTCAACTGCCAAAACTTGCCCATCATCAGACACCGCGGTGCGGGCTGTAGCAAAGCCAGTTTTTTGTGCGACCTGCATTGAAAAATACTCGTTCAGGGCCATAAAAGCGAGCTTACCTGACCCACTTTTAATAATGTGTCGCTCTGTCGGCACAGTTTTTTTCTCTGCTGGAATATTTGCACTGGGGGTCAAGAACTTTGGCACGACACCTGACACACCCGAGGCAGAAAACTGCAAGAGTAATTCTGCAAAACGCTGTTGCGACGACTGGCCGCGCAGCAGTGTGCCTAATTCGATTTGCGCAGCCTGCAGCGATACGGTTTGGCCAGCGCTCACCTGCACTCGACCCACCATGTTGTGCCCCACGACTGCCAGTAGGTCTAGCGGCCGCGCGCCTAGGTGCGGCCCAAGCTGTTGCTTGAGAGCCGCCAACAAAAAACCTTCAGGGAGGTTCACCTGAAAAAATGGATGCAAGGTGGGCCATGTGTAGCTTGGGGATTGCACTGGCATCAACAGCGACACAAAGTCTGCCGGCTTGACATCCCGATCGTAGGTGAGGTGATGCTCAAAACCATCGCGGGTACTCAGCACGGCGACACGCCGGCCTTGCACAAAAACGTTTAGGTCTTGTGTCATCGAGAATCTGGGCCCGTATTGGCCGAGGCGCGCACTTCGTCTAAGACCTCGCTTAAAGTTGGTCGGTTGCCTTTCAAAGCCACCAACTCGAGGTCGTAACCCACAGCTTGCGCAAGTCGCAAGAGCTTTGCGAGCGAAAAGTCATTGCCCCTTCCGCGCTCAAAGCGAGAAATTGACTCTTGCCGTACACCGGTCAGGCGAGCAAGCTCGGCTTGCGTCAGGCCCAGTTGTTTGCGGCATGCTTGAAGCTCTGCACCAAGATTAAGCAAAATTTTCATTATGATTTAAAATACATAATTGTTAGATTTATGAATATTTTATGCTTTTTAAATCATATCAGTGAACAATCAATTTATGCTATTTAAATCATTTTTAACATAAACTTATCATTATTATGCGTTTAAAAGCATAAATTAATCAACAAGACATACACCTAAAATACAGCAATGAACACAAACACTTGCACCTCAGACCCTGAGTCTGAAGATCCCACCCAAGAAGCCGCCGTCATCCACGAACCTCGCCTATGGGCACAAAAGGGCTGGACAGCGCGTGTGATCAAAAATGAAGACGACGATGGTTGGGCCGTTGAGATGACGCCTGATGGTCAAGCCGAGCCCGCCTTGATCGGCCCTTGGACAATGGGCCGAGATAAAAAGAACCCAAAGCCTTTAGATATCAACGCTTTCAATACGCTGGTCAAAACCGCGTCTGAGGTGGTGCGCCGTCACGAACAGCACTTAGAGGCTACCCTGCATAAAAAAGTAACCGTTACCTCGAATCATCAACAAATTATTGTGGCCTTAGATATCGTCTTAGACGAAGACGATCCACACGCACTTTTAAGCGCCTCTGACCTTGACGGCACAGAGCTGGCGCTAATCAAAGTCAAACCCGACTTCAAGCTCAACTCAAATAGCGCCCACGCATGGATCGAGAGCGAGTACGCCAAACTAAATTAAAGGCGACTCAGGCTCAGAACTTTGCGCTCAGTACACGGTACTTTGCACTGAGTCTTCGTCCGCGGACTAATCCGTCAAACATCAGCCTGTTTCGAAGCAAACATCACTTGACAGGCGGGTACGGTAACGGCCTACCCTCGGGTGGCATCACCTTACCCAAGGCCAGTAGCATCGCCACGGTGACATAGGTGCCACTGACCGCGACCAGGTCAACCAATTGCTGCTCGCCTAAAATCTCTTTCGCGCGAGCAAATGTGGCGTCACTCACCTCGTGCGTATCGTTCATTTCCATAAACAGATCGTAGACAACCGCCTCATCGGGTTGCATATTGCGTGGTCGAATACCGCTCTTTAAATCGTCAGCAACCTCTTTGGATAAACCCGCTTTCAAGGCCATCGGGTAGTGCGCCGACCACTCAACCTGCGACCTCCACAAATTGCCGTGAATCAAAATCGCAAATTCATTTAAACGACGCGAGACCGAAGTGTTAAAGCGTAAATAATCCAGCAGATGTTTCATGCGCTCTGCAAACACGGGACTGCGCAACATGACGTTGTAGGGACCTCCGATGCCTGAGGTGGAAATCTTGATGATCTCTTCTGCTAGAGGCTTGACCTCGGGAGGCAATTGCTCGAGCGTGAGTTGCGGAAAGCGTTTAGGCTCACCAGGCTGAGGTGGCGTTTGGCCTAGAGCAGGTAAAGTGCATGCGGTCATTAGACAAAAGGTGGCCAGTTGATGGGTGAAATATTTTGTCGTGTTTTTCACGAGGGTCTCCTAACCGATTGTGCGACTGTTGCGAAACGCAGTTACGGCAGCCCTCATCATATCTCTTAACAGACAATCACCCTCCTCTGAACAAATCGCCCAAGACCAACTAAAGATCAAAAAAGCGTGTGACGTGAACGATTCAGGGTTGGTCCCTTAGCTCACAACGCACGTTTTTGTAATACACCGGCAACAGCGAAAGCCAACCAGTAGGCGCCCGCTCAACTTAAGCAATCACTAGCTAAACAACCTAGCTAAACAACTCAACTTTGCCATCCAAAGCCATCAAACCCAACTGGCTACCCAGTTTGGGTTGACGCTTGGCTAATTCTGCCTTGAAGGTCAGCAAAGCGTTCTTATGGGTTTCGGTTTCGGCTGCAGGGGTTGCCACTGCGGCTTCGCCATACGCAATTTTTGCAGCGCCACAATCCCGATGATTCACAACAATCACTTTGTTGATGTTGTGCAGCTGAATCGAAGCAGCGAGATTCTCCCAAAAGGTTTCTTGCCACGCTTTGAAGGCAGGTGCGACGACTCCAATTGAGGCGCCTGCCACAGTGAACGCACTGTACTTGTCAGTCAGGCCCTCTTTTGCTTCACGCTCGAATACAAGCTTTTGAAACCGCGGATCAATACAAGACAACACCATTGCCTCGTAGTTGCCCGAAGCCGCAAACGACAACTGGGGTGCCAGGATCGCGGCTAAGCTAATACCAGCAGCACCACGTAAAAAATCACGCCGGCTTTGGGTGGGTGAGAGCATCTCTGCACAGCACGAACAGGACAGGCCTGAGTAAGAGTATGATTTCGATGACGACATGGAAAACCTCGCTGAAAAATGGATAACGAAGGCTGCTCCTAATATTTATCGGCGCCCACCCTCTCGCATTGAGAATACTCAACAGTGACCACTTGCTGCAACCCCCAAAGACAATGAAGTGATAGGATCAATCGTTGATGCGAGAGTTTGCGATGATTGAGATCGTTTAATTAATTAGTCAGAACAAGTCAGTACACTCGGGAAAAGTCAGCACGCACCATGATGTTGTATCAATCACTAGCACCACAAATTAGCCTTAGGTAATGCTGCAGGCCTTTACCCTGATCCCACTGACGCGCGTACCCAAGCGACACTTCTTCAAACCTGACACCGTCACGCCAATCGGTGTGGCGCACGTGCAGGTGCCCGCTGACGGCAACGTCTGCACGAAAGCGTATATGCCAATCGTGTGTACGCCGTGTGCCACACCAAGGGGTAAAACGCGGCACGCGCGGGATGCGAACTAAATCTTCACGCAGCGGAAAATGGCTCACCAAAATCGTCCGTGCCTGTGGGGCAAGCTCACGTTCAAAGCGCGCCTCAGCAGCGTCACACAAGCTCGCGTTCCATTGATCCATCGTTTGCATTGCACCGGGCTTAATCGCGACTTCATCCGAACATACGTTATCGATTTCGGCAGCCCAAGCAATCACGCCTTCTCGACTGACGTGATCGGGCCGAAAACTATAGTCGTATAACGTAAATAACGGCACGATCACGGCACCCGTGGGCGGAAACACCACCCAAGGGTCTTCAGGCGTCACGACCCCAAAACGTCTCGCTGCCTGCACAAGCTCGGCGTATTTCATCGGGCTCGTCATCACATCTCGACGCCGATCGACCAGCCACAACTCGTGATTACCAGGTACCCAAAATACTTTTGCAAATTTTTGGGTGCACAACGTAAAAGCTTCGATCAGCAACTCAGTGCTTTCGCAAATATCACCCGCCAAGATCAACCAGTCTGCAGGATGAGCAGGTAAATCTCGCAAACCTTGTCGATTGGCCATCACACCAAGATGCAGATCCGAAATTGCCCACAGTTTCATAATTTGTGTACAAAAAAATTTCACGCTGCAACGACGCTAGCGTTTCACTGTTTAACTGCGATAAAAGCGTAAAAAAATCGCTCAAAGCACACCGAACCCACTCGTTAGCGACTGATTTTCGCACGCAACTGAGAGGGACGTCTTTCTTGCAGGCTGGGACACGCTCTAGTACTCTATCGATACGAACAGTACTCTGTCCATATATACAAACGAGTCAACCTGCTTTTTTGGCTCAGATAATCCGGAGACGCCCCATGAACGCACTATCACCACTTCGATTACTTCGTCAGTTAGTCACGTTAACGACCTTAGGGGTTGCAGCCTTATCACTGAATGGTTGCGCGCTGCAGTCGGCGACTCATACACCTACCATTACCACCGCCGCAAATTCTCAACTCGTGATCGAAGACTTTATGGTGCCTAGCGACGAACCAGGGATTAACCTGTACGTGCGAAACAAGCGCCTCGCAACAACCACCTCTTTCAACAAAGATAATGTTGTTTTATTTGTGCACGGCGCAACGTATCCGTCGGAAACTGGCTTTGATCTTCGCTTAGACGGCTTATCATGGATGGATGTTCTGGCGCAACAAGGCTTTGACGTCTATATGGTCGATGTACGCGGCTACGGTAAATCAACCCGCCCTGCCGCCATGGATCAGCCAGCCATGGAAAACAAACCTATTGCGGATACGGATACTGCAGCGCGCGATTACGCCTCTGCAGCAGACTTTGTACGCAAGCGCCGCGGTGTTGAAAAAATCAATGTAGTCGGTCACTCTTGGGGCACTGCCATTACGGCGTTGTACACCACACGCCATGCTGAGAAGGTGAACCGTCTGGTACTGTACGCGCCGGTCTGGTTACGTAAAACTGCGTCGTTGACGGATTCGGGCGGCGCCTTGGGCGCCTATCGTACTGTCACCATTGAAGCAGCATTCAAACGCAAGAGTACCGGCGTGATACCTGGGCGAGATCCCCAGCCAAAAGCTTGGTTTGACGCTTGGGCCGAAGCCACTTTTGCCTCAGATCCAGTCGGTGCACAAGCGAATCCAAAGTACGTGCGCGCACCAAATGGCAGCGTACAAGACAGCCGGTTGTTCTGGAGCGCTGGCAAACCGGTCTTTGATCCTAAACTGCTTACCGTCCCTACGCTGTTAATCTTAGCTGAGTGGGATGCGGATACACCACCATACATGGCAGAAACATTGTTTCCGTTACTCACCAATTCACCCAACAAAAAACTGGTGATATTAGGTGAAGGTACGCATGGCATCATGAACGAGGTCAAGCGCTTTAGCCTGTTTAATGAGGTAGCCCGCTTTTATCAGGATGGTGTACTTGTCCAGCCTAAATAGCCAACAGCTAAGGGGTCAGAGCGTATGGCTGTAGCAACCACACGTCACGAAAAAAATATTGAAGTCGTTTCGTTAGGCGAGGCCATGGTTGAATTTAATCAAACCTCACCTGGACAACCTCAATATTTGCAAGGGTTTGGCGGCGACACCAGCAATGCCACGATTGCGGCTGCGCGTGCGGGGGTACGCACCGCCTACCTCACCCGCTTGGGCGATGATCTCTTCGCGCAACAACTGCGTGAGTTGTGGCAAGCAGAAGGCGTCAACACCGAAGGTCTTGAGGTCGATGCGCATGCGCCCACCGGCATTTATTTTGTGACACATGGCCCAAGCGGCCACGCCTTTAGTTACCGGCGTACGGATTCGGCAGCCAGCAAAATGAACGTCAACTGGCTCTCCGGTGCGCCTGCGGCAATGATTGGACGCGCGAAATGGCTACATGTCTCTGGTATCTCGTTGGCAATTTCTGAACAAGCCTGCAACACAGTGTTTGCTGCGCTCGACATTGCACGCCGCTCTCGTACCTTGGTGTCCTTTGATTCAAATCTCAGACTAAAACTGTGGTCGATCGAGCGTGCACGTATTCATATCGCCAATACCGTCAGTCGCTGTGATTTGTTTTTGCCAAGCATCGAAGACATGACCACACTCACCGGCTTGACCGATCCCGAGGCAATCACTCGCTGGTCGCACGACCAAGGAGCGCCTCGCGTCGTTCTCAAACTTGGGCCCCAAGGTGCCTTAGTGAGCGAGCAACGCCTGCCGGTTGGCGGCAAACCTGGACAGCCTCAATATGACTCAGTGCTGATCCCAGGTCGTCAGGTCAGCATGGTCGACGCGACTGGCGCTGGTGATTGTTTTTGCGGCAACATCTTAGCCAGACTATCGTTAGGTGATGACTTAGTGACGGCGGCCCGCTATGCCAATACTGCGGCCTCGTTGGCAGTACAACACTGGGGCGCAGTAGCGTGTTTGCCAACGTCAATGCAGGTGCAAGCAGTTTTATGACGAAAGCTGCACCGCTTGGCGCGCTAACGTTTCGATGCGCAGATAATCAGCCTGCGCCAAAGCCTCTGCCGGCACCAACCACGACCCGCCCACACAGACCACGTTAGGCAGGGCTAAAAACTCACCTGCGTTTTGCGCCGTGATCCCGCCAGTTGGACAAAATTGAATGTGCGCGAAAGGCCCATACAAAGCTTTAAGCATCGCCACCCCACCTGCCTGCATTGCCGGAAAAAACTTCAATTCGGTGTAACCATCGTGTTGAGCTTGCATGATTTCGCTAGCGGTCGCGACACCCGGCAGCAAAGGTAAGCCACGCTCGCGACAAGCGACTCCTAGTTGCGTTGTGTAGCCAGGGCTAACTGCAAACCGAGCACCCGCCTCAAGGCAGGCATCAGCATCGCGCGCATTGCATACGGTGCCCGCCCCCACAATCGCCTCAGGTACCTCTGCTCGAATCACACGCATGCACTCAAGCGCAGCAGACGTGCGCAAGGTGATTTCAAGCATACGGATCCCACCGGCCACTAAGGCACGCGCAAGCGGCACGGCGCGCGCCACGTCGTGCAGCACGATCACCGGAATCACCGGTGCATCTTGCATCACTTGTTTGGCAGTCAGTGGCATCAACGACTGAGTCATTTAACTTACCTTTCGTGACAAACCTTTAGGCAGCGGAAACGAAACGTTTTCATGTAAGCCTTGCATGGTGCGCACCGAGATCGCACCCAAGGCCTTTAAGCGCTCAATCACTTGCTGCACTAACAACTCAGGCGCCGAGGCACCCGCTGTAATCCCAATACGACTGCGACCAACCAACCAGGCCGGGTCAATCGACTCTGCACCATCGATCAGATAGGCTGGTATGCCTTTACGCTCGGCGACCTCGCGCAACCGATTTGAATTTGAACTATTCGCGCTACCAACCACTAAAACAAGATCCGATTCGGGCGCCAGCACCTTGACGGCATCTTGACGATTTTGCGTGGCGTAGCAGATATCACTTTTTTTAGGCTCGATGATCGAAGGATATTTGGTTCGTAAGGCCGTTGCGACTGCCGCCGCATCATCGACAGACAGCGTGGTTTGCGTCACAAACGCCAGTTGGTTTGGATTGGTCACTTGCAATGCCAATACGTCTTCGACGGTTTCAACCAAAAACATCCCGTCTTTCGCCTGACCGATCGTGCCCTCAACCTCAGGGTGGCCCTTATGGCCAATCATGATGATTTCTCGGCCAGCCGCACGCATGCGTTCGACCTCGATGTGCACCTTGGTCACAAGAGGACAGGTGGCATCAAACACCTGCAAGCCTCGATGTTCTGCGTCTTGGCGTACGGCTTTTGACACGCCATGCGCCGAAAACACCACAATACCGCCCGGTGGCACTTGCTCGAGTTCGTCAATAAACACAGCGCCTTTAGTACGTAAATCTTCAACGACGTAGCGGTTGTGGACGATTTCGTGGCGCACATAAATCGGGGCGCCATGCAGCTCAAGCGCACGCTCAACGATATCGATTGCA
The DNA here is from genome assembly GCA_937897265.1 of uncultured Alcaligenaceae bacterium. Classification (GTDB taxonomy): domain Bacteria; phylum Pseudomonadota; class Gammaproteobacteria; order Burkholderiales; family Burkholderiaceae_B; genus Zwartia. The sequence continues at coordinate 4,298 of CALCPT010000725.1, read as the reverse complement.
CGATCAACCCCCGCACAAAAGCCCCGAGGCTGCGCCAACACAATCTCGGCCCCCTGACTGGGCAGGTTTTTTAAATCGACGCTCGAAGCAACTGTCATCACAACACCCCTAGCAAATCAATGTCTACGCGTAGTGTGATCCCGGCCAGCGGATGATTGAAATCGAATAAGGCACTGTCATCGCCAAGCTCTTTCAACACGCCTGAATAGCGCCCGCCATTAGGCGCGGTGAACTCAACCATATCACCTGGCGTAAAGCCCGCATCAGGGCCTGCGTTCTCAGCGAGCATCGAGCGTGACACACGTTGAAGCAAATCAGGATTGCGATCGCCATACGCGTCTTGAGGTTTCAAGGTGTAGCTAAAACAATCGCCCTCGGGGCGCCCGAGCAAAGGAGCCTCCATCCCGGGTGACCACTGTCCGCTGCCAAGTTGCAGCGTCGCTGGGCGGCCAGTGAAGGTATCCATAAAAGTCGAGCCGGCTGCGGGGCCGCTTTCAAGAACGATGCGATAGTGCAAGGTCAGGTAGGAGTCCGCACGGACAACGGGCGGCACGTTCGTAGTTTGATCAGTCAAAATCTGTCACCGTAGGAGGCTTGGCAAAACGCCTATTTTAGAGCCTTCGAGATGACCCTGCGCGACACCATCCCTTTGAACCAACGACCACGCGAGCGCCTGCTGCAAGCGGGCCCCTCGGCACTGACCAACGCCGAGCTACTCGCGCTGATTTTAGGCACGGGTACCCGTGGCCAGCACGCAATCGACTTAGCCCAAGCCCTTTTGATCAAATTCGGCGGCGTTCGACCTCTGTTAAGCGCCAATATCAACGAACTACGGGGCATCTGCGGCTTGGGCGACGCCAGAATCTGCCAGCTATCTGCGATTTCTGCGCTAGCCCAACGCGCGCTCGAAGAAGATCTAAAGCGAGACTGCTCACTCAAAAATCCGGCCCAAGTCAGGGCCTATTGCACGGCCTTGCTCGGGCACGCGTCGATTGAGCGTTGCGTGGCGCTATTTTTAGATAATCAGCACCGTCTGATCCACACCACCGAGATTTCGCACGGCACCCTCACTGAAACGACGATCTATCCACGCGAGTTGGTTAAGGCTGGTTTAGCGCACCACGCCGCTGCAGTGATTTTGGCGCACAACCATCCCTCGGGATGGGCCAAGGCAAGCCGTGCGGACATTGAATTAACCCAGCAACTCAAGCAATCGTTAGCCGTGGTGGATATCGCCTTGCTAGACCATTTGGTGATTGCCGCGAATCAAGTGGTGTCAATTGCTGAACTGGGGCAGTGCTGAGTTGCATCAGTGATACGTCGTGCGAGCTAGGCGTACGCAAAAAAATAAGACAGCTTCCGCTGTCTTATCTTATGTACACCGCCACAAAAACCTCAGACGCTCAGACAAAACAAACGCCTGCGCTTTTCAGGCGTCTTAGGCTCTTTCGAAAATCGCCGCAATCCCCTGGCCACCACCGATACACATGGTGACCAAGGCATAGCGACCGCCGGTGCGATGCAATTCGTAAATGGCTTTGGTAGTAATGATGGCACCTGTTGCACCCACAGGATGACCGAGCGAAATACCGCTGCCATTTGGATTCAGGCGTGCAGGATCAAGCTTAAGCTCTTGGGCCACCGCACACGCTTGCGCAGCAAAGGCCTCATTGGCTTCAATGACATCCATTTGGTCAACGGTCAAACCAGCGCGCTTCATAACCGCCTGCGTGGCGGGCACAGGACCAATCCCCATAATTTTTGGATCGACACCAGCATGGGCATAGGCCACCAAGCGCGCCAAGGGCTTAGCACCGCTCGATTTGAGGGCTTCGCCACTCATCATCATGACGGCAGCAGCGCCATCATTAATACCAGAGGCGTTACCCGCTGTGACAGTGCCGTTTTCTTTGACGAACACTGGGCGCAACGCTGCCAGCCCTTCAACAGACACATCAGCACGAGGGTGCTCATCGACTTTGAACTCGACTTCGCCTTTGCGTGTTTTGATGACAACTGGCACGATCTGGTCGTCAAAACGCCCTTCTTTTTGAGCATAGATGGCACGGCGATGCGACTCAGTTGCTAAAGCATCTTGAGCAGCACGCGAAATACCAAACTGGTTGGCGACGTTTTCAGCGGTCACGCCCATGTGCATGCGACCAAACGGATCGCTTAAGGCGCCGGTCATCATATCGAGCATGACCGAATCTCCCATGCGAGCACCAAAACGCTGAGTTTGCGACAGATAGCCCGCGCGACTCATGGATTCGGCGCCACCGCCGATTGCCATTTCGGTATCGCCCAGCAAAATCGACTGGGCGCTAGAAACAATCGCCTGCAAACCCGAACCGCACAACCGGTTGACGTTAAACGCCGCCGAACTTTGCGGCAGACCACCGTTGATGGCCACCACACGCGACAAATACATATCGCGTGGCTCGGTGTGAATGACGTGACCAAAGGCTAGATGCCCAACTTGCGAGCCATCGACACCCGAGCGTTGCAATACCGCTTTGACTACAGTTGCACCCAAATCGATGGGGGCGACATCTTTCAGGCCACCGCCAAAATCACCGATCGCGGTACGGGCAGCCCCAGTTATCCAGACTTCACGCATATTGCGCTCCTAATAGGTTTATGATTTGCTACGAATTTATACGTGCACGCTAAGTCGCCATAAGCATAACCCGCGTAAACAGCCAAGAGACACTGATGAGCATCCCTTACTCAATTCTAGACCTTTCGCCGATTCCACAGGGCTTTACTGCCTCTGATGCCTTACATAATTCGCGCGACTTGGCTCAACACGCCGAGCGCTGGGGCTATACGCGCTATTGGTTGGCTGAACATCACAACATGATCGGCAATGCCAGTTCGGCCACTGCCGTGATTGTGGGCTATGTCGCTGCAGGCACTAAAACCATTCGTGTCGGGTCAGGTGGGGTGATGCTGCCGAACCACGCGCCGCTTGTCATTGCTGAGCAATTTGGTACGCTCGCGGCCCTGTTCCCGGACCGTATCGATTTGGGCCTAGGGCGTGCGCCGGGCACAGATCAACTCACCGCGCGCGCGTTGCGGCGCGATTTGTTGGGCAACTCAGATCAATTTCCACAAGACGTGCAAGAGTTACAGCACTATTTCGATGATATCCAACCCGGTCAGGCCGTGAAAGCCATCCCCGGCGCCGGCTTGCATGTACCGATCTGGATTTTGGGCTCGAGCATGTATGGCGCTCAACTTGCCGCGCACTTTGGCCTGCCTTACGCCTTTGCCTCACACTTTGCCCCTGATTACCTGCTGCAGGCGATGCAAGCCTATAAAAGCCTCTTTAAACCGTCGACTCAACTCGCGAAGTCGCACGCCATGGTGGGGGTGAATGTGGTGGCTGCTGACACGGACGAGCAGGCACAGTATTTGTTCACCAGCCATCAGCAAAACGCGACGCGCATGCGTCGCAATACGCGCGGCCAATTACCGCCTCCCATCGACGACATCGATACGTTTTGGACCCCACACGAGAAGGCTTCGGTGAACGAATCCTTAGCCTGTTCGGTGGTGGGTTCGCCCGAAACGGTGCAACGCGGCCTTGAGCGCCTGATTGAACAAACAGGCGCCAATGAACTTATGATCGCCGGACAAATCTTTGATCACAAGGCACGGTTGCACTCCTTCGAAATTGCCGCGCAAGCGGTGCGTAATATTGAACCGGCGCTAGCGCTTGCCTAGGGTTTGATCCAAGCCCTTTCGTTTCAAAAGAGTCGTTTATGTTTGCCAGATTGAGTGCGATGGGGCTGCCCGGCTGGCTTTTGCTGATGGGTGCGTTAACGGCGATCGGACCAGTTTCGATCGACATGTATTTGCCAGCGTTTCCTGAGATGGCAAAAAATCTGGGCGCCACGGGCAGCCAGGTCGAGCGCACTCTTGCCGCCTACCTGATCGGCATGGCCGGCGCGCAACTCATTTACGGCCCCCTCGCTGATCGCTTCGGGCGCAAACCCCCTTTGTATGGCGCCCTGCTGGTTTACATTTTCGCGTCGGCAGGGTGTGCACTTGCCCCGACTGTCGAATTTTTAACAGTCTGCCGGGTCATTCAAGCGATGGGCGGCGCCGCAGGCATGGTCATTTCACGTGCCGTGGTACGCGACCATTACAGTACGCAAGAAGCGGCGCGTGCGTTATCAATGCTGATGCTAGTGATGGGGATCGCACCCATTTTGGCACCCTTGCTGGGCGGTCAGGTATTGGCGTTAGCCGGGTGGCGCGGGATTTTTGCGATCATTACCGTTGCGGGCATC
>CALCPT010000724.1 GCA_937897265.1 uncultured Alcaligenaceae bacterium | reverse complement strand
TGACTGGAGTTCAGACGTGTGCTCTTCCGATCTCGGCCACAGTAGGTCGGCTTAACCAAGCTCGAGCGCTACAGCGTTTAAACCTAGCGTTCGAGATTTTTAATCAAGGTTGATTTGCTTATCAGTCAGCCTGAGTTCCTAAGATACGTTTTAATCATTCTGAGCCACACATGACGACCTCGACCACTCTTCAAAATACGATTGAACTGATCAAAACCCTGGTGGCTTTTGACACGACAAGTCGCGAATCAAATTTAGGGTTAATTGAGTTTGTCCGCGACCACTTAAATGGTTTGGGGCTGACGACACGCCTGTCATACGATGCCGAAAAGCGTAAGGCAAATTTGTTTGCCACCTTAGGCGATCAAAAAACCCGTGGCATTGTGTTGTGTGGGCATACTGATGTGGTGCCCGTTGATGGGCAAGCCTGGGATACCGATCCATTTAAAGCGCATATCGCTGATGGTCGTATTTATGGGCGTGGCGCGGTCGATATGAAAGGCTTTATCGCTGCTTCGCTCGCGATGTTGCCGGCCTATATGCATAGCGACTTAAAGCAGCCTTTGCATATCGGTTTGACGTATGACGAAGAGGTTGGCTGCATTGGCGTACAAACCTTGATTCGCGATTTGGCCGCTGCGAATATTCATCCGGCAGGTTGCTTTGTCGGTGAGCCGACCCGCATGCAGGTGATGACAGGTCACAAGGGAATGCGTGTCACGCGTTGCCGCGTACGTGGTTTAGAGGCGCATTCATCAATGGTGCCCGAGGCGGTCAATGCAATTGAATACGCGGGGCGTTTGATTGAAAAAATTCGCACGATGTCGGTGCAAATGCAAGTCAATGGCCCGTTTGATCCCTTGTTTCAAACGCCTCACACCACAATGCAAACTGGCGTCATTAAAGGCGGTACCGCGCCCAATATCGTGGCAAAAGATTGCGAATTTATTTTTGATTGCCGCACCTTGCCGCAGAGCAATTCAGACGAGCTGATTAAGCAAGTGCAAGAGTACGCCGATGTGTTGAAAGCCGAGATGCGTAAGATTTCTGCGCAGGCAGATATTGAGTTTGAAACGATTTCTAATTCAGTGCCCTTGTCTACGGATCATGAGGCCCCGATCTCTTACTTGGGTAAGGCGTTGGCGCGCAACAATCTCTTAGGTCGCGTGTCGTTCGCGACAGATGCAGGTTGGCTTAATCATGCCGGTATCCCTTGCGTCGTAGTCGGCCCCGGCGACATTGCTGTCGCACACAAGCCCAACGAATTTATCGAGATCAGTCAGCTCGAAGAATGCCTCGGGTTCTTGGATCGTTTGCGCGAGCGCATGACCCAAGAGGTCTTGCTAGCGTAAGATCCACACCCCGTTCGCCTTGATTTCGTTGTACATGGCGTCTGGGGCGAGATCAATGTTGTCGGGCCAAGCGACCGCGCCGCGGTCGATGAAGGCCTGCTTAAAAAAATTAGAGTCCTTGAGTGCAGAAAAGACTCCTGTCAGATGACTGTTTTCAAAATGGACTTCGCCCGATATGCCGTCTGCAAAGCGCACGAGCAACGTAAGGGGTGCGATTATTTTTAAGTCAACGACATCCCAAGGCATCTTGCTCTCACACTAAGGGGTTGATCGGATTTGGCTGCTGCTTAGCCGTGCATAACTGCCAGTCGATAAGTAACTCGTTTTGATGCAACTCCGCCCAGTCTAAAACAAGTTCTTGGGCTCTGCGGGGTAGTTTACCGCTTGAAATTGTTAAGTCGAGTATGTCGATTGTTGCTTTAAATTCAGCATATTCGACATGAAAGTGGGGCGGCACGTGATCATTGAAAAACATGCGTATTGAAATACCGTAAAACGAACTAATTGTTGGCATAGGCACACCCTCTAATATTTAATTCTATTAAAGAGGTGCTAAAGAGTCTCTATCAAACAGTTACAGAATATTTCGAGATGTAATGCCCGCCTAAGCGGTCTGCGCGGCAACCTGACGCAATGCTTGCTCAAAAGCCTCGGCAGGTTGTGCGCCTTGCAACAGATATTGATCGTTGATAATCAAAGAGGGCACTGAGCTGATCCCTAAGCCGGTGTATTTTTGCTGCCGGGCACGTACTTCGGCATTAAATAAGTTTTGACTTAACACTTCTTGCGCACGCACGGTATCTAACCCGGCGCGTTTGACGGCGTCTATTAAATTATTGTGGTCATCTAAGCTGACCGCCAAGGTGAAATAGGTGCCAAGTAATTCGCGCTTGAGTCGATATTGCGCTTGCGCATCAAACTCAACCTCGGCCCAATGCAATAAGCGATGCGCATTAAACGTGTTGTAAACGTGTTTGCGACCTTCTGGGTGAAACTCAAAACCGACTGCCGCCGCGCGATCGCGAATGTTCTTTTGATTGACCCGAATTTGCGCTTCGGGCAGGCCGTACTTTTCGGTGAGATGTTCGATCACATCTTGACCACCTTCAGGCATGTGTGGATTCAGCTCAAACGGCTGAAAATGAATATCGACGTCAAACTCCCCGTTGATATTTTTAAGTGCTTGCTCAAGCGCACCCAAGCCGACTGCACACCAAGGGCAGGCGATGTCTGAAACGTAATCAATTTTGACGGATTTTTTCATGAGGCAACAGGCTCTGGTCGAAGCTCAAAAGAGGATTGAGCTTCGATATTACCGGATTGCGCGGACAGCCTCGGCCTTTAGGGCAGGGAGGCCGTCAATCTCACCAAGAGCTTTCAGACTCGGGCGTAGCTGAAACGTGATGGATGCTGAGATCGGCACCGGCGTGCTCGTCTTCTGGATCCATACGCAGGCCCAGCGTCATTTTGATGAAGCCGTACACAATAAAGCCACCGATCAGGGCAATTCCAACACCTAAACCTGTGCCAATCAGTTGAGCCGATAAGCTCACCCCACCCAGGCCGCCTAGGGCTTTTTGCCCAAAGATACCGGCTGCGATACCACCCCAGACCCCGCACAAGCCGTGCAGAGGCCAGACGCCCAAGACGTCGTCGATTTTCCAGCGATTTTGTTCGAGGGTAAAGACCACGACAAACAGCGCGCCAGCCACTAGACCGACCACGAGCGCACCCAAGGGGTGCATCAAGTCAGAGCCGGCGCAGACAGCAACCAAGCCTGCCAAGGGGCCGTTATAACTAAAGCCCGCATCGTTTTTGCCAAAGAACCAGCCCGCCAGGGTGCCACCTGCCATGGCCATTAACGAATTCATCGCGACTAAACCACTAATTTTGTCAATGGTTTGCGCGCTCATGACGTTAAAACCAAACCAGCCAACTGTCAGGATCCATGCGCCTAAGGCCAGAAACGGTACGTTAGAGGGCGGGTGTGCTGCCATCCGGCCGTCTTTGCGGTAGCGGCCCTGACGCGCACCGAGCAACAGGATGGCCGGCAAGGCGATCCAACCCCCAACGGCGTGCACCACGACCGAGCCTGCGAAGTCGTGAAACTCTTCGCCGCTAAAACCTTTTAACCAAGCTTGAAAGCCAAAAGGGTGTTCGGGGTTCCAGATCATGCCTTCAAAGAAGGGATAGACAAAACCCACCAATAAGAAAGTGGCTAAAAGCTGAGGGTTGAATTTTGCGCGTTCGGCAATGCCACCTGACACGATCGCGGGGATCGCAGCCGCAAAGGTCAGTAAAAAGAAAAACTTGACTAGCTCAAAACCGCTTTTCGCAGCAAGCTCTTCGGCGCCCATGAAAAAGTTGGTGCCATAGGCGATTGAGTAGCCGATAAAAAAGTAGGCGATCGTTGAGACTGAAAAGTCGACCAGAATCTTGACTAAAGCGTTGACCTGGTTTTTTTCACGAACCGTACCTAGCTCTAAAAAAGCAAAGCCGGCGTGCATCGCCAAAATCATGATTGCGCCTAATAAGATAAATAGCGCATCGACACCTGTTTTTATACTTTCCATTTTGGCTCCGAGTCAAAAAATCGCCTATCTCAGGCGTTCAATCTTCAAGCGATACTGTTAAGGTATCGGCTATGGTTGATTCAAGAATTACCATGCATCAAAACCGTGAAAATTAGCCGCGTATCTTAACTCGACTTAGCGCGAGGTTGGTGCATGGTCGACCGATTCTTAAAAACAAACACTTTAAAAATGAACCATTTTGGTGCATAACGGCGGATTTTAGGAGAACGCATGGCAACGTACGACATCGCAACAATCGAGGGTGATGGCATTGGCCCTGAGGTTTGTGCAGCAACGGTCACTGTCTTAAAAGAGGCGCTGGGCTCAAATCGGTTGTTTTTTAATCAGTTTCCTGGCGGGGCATCGCACTACGTTAAAACAGGTCAGGTGTTGCCTCAAGAGACGTTTGACGCCTGCAATACTTCGCACGCGATTTTGCATGGTGCTGCGGGGTTGCCCAGCGTGACGTACCCTGATGGGACTGAGGTGGGTAATGACTTGCACCTTCAGTTGCGCTTCAAACTTGATTTGTACGCCAACGTTCGGCCGATTCGGCTCTATCAAGGCGATTTTTCGCCGCTTAAAAATCGTAAAGCGGGTGATATCGATTACATCATCGTGCGCGAAAACACTGAAGGCTTATACGCCAGTCGAGGCGCTGGTGTGCTGTTACGCGGCGAGGTCGCTACGGATACCTTGGTGCTGACGCGCAAGGGCGTTTCGCGCATCGCCAAGTTTGCTTTTGAGTTGTCGCGTAAACGTAATGGCTCACCCCTTGATGGGGTGCGTCGTATGACGGTCTGCGACAAGGCAAATATTTTGCGTAGTTATGCTTTTTTCAGATCCGTTTGTGACGAGGTGGCGCAAGACTATCCCGATGTGGCGATTGATTACGCTTATGTCGATGCAATTACAGTTCATCTGGTCAAGCGCCCCGAGTTTTATGACGTGATCGTGGCCGAAAACATGTTTGGCGACATTATTTCGGATCTGGGGGCCGCCACCGTTGGCGGCATGGGGATTGCACCGTCGGGTGAGTTAGGCGACAACCATGGCTTGTTTCAGGGTGCGCACGGTTCGGCCCCAGATATTGCAGGTCAAAATATCGCGAGCCCCCTAGCAACCATCTTGTCGGGCTCGTTTATGTTGCGCTGGCTAGGCGATCGACACAACGACGCCAACCTGGTTACCGCCGCAGAACGTATCGAGCGTGCGGTCGAGGCGACCTTGGCTGGGGGCAAGGCGATTCCTCGCGATTTAGGTGGTTTGGCCTCGTGTTCTGAAGTGACCGCCGAGATCTGTCGCCAACTTAAATAGTCCAGAGGTTACCGCACCGTCGGTCAGGCAATCCTTAACCTCGGTTCGAGATTTCGAGCCCTGGGTCAAAGGATTGCTCTTTTTCGTTCAGAGATTATTCTTTCAAGCGGATATGGTTGTACGCAACCATGGGTTAACCCGTATAGAATGGCAGACTATTCAAGTTCAGGAAAGCGCTATGAGCCAAGCGGTCGCGATGAGGGGCAGTCGGCAGGGTGCCACGTTTGGTACAGCAATGATTGAACGCGTGCGGATAAGCGTTCTGCGCCGAGTCCTCGGTGCTGGCGTTTTTTGTTTGTTTGCCACTGCAACCGCGCTGGCACAAGGTGGGGCAGGCGCGCCGCCTGCCTTGCCCGTGTCAGTCATCGAAGCCACACCCACCACACTACCCAATATTCTCGAAATCACCGCCCAGGCCGAAGGCGCCAAAGAGACCGAGGTGCGTGCGCGTGTCGGCGGTATTTTGGTCAAGCGTTTGTACGAAGAGGGGAGCGCCATCACGGCTGGCCAGCCGTTGTTTCAAATCGATCCCGAACCTTTTAGAAATGCCTTAGAAGAGTCACAAGCACGCGCTAAGCAAACCGCGCGCGAGGCGGCGCGCCTAAAGGGCTTGTTCAGTCAACAAGCTGTTAGCCGTAAAGAGTTCGACGACGCCACCTCGGCCAATGAAGTGGCTCAGGCCAATTTAAAAAATGCACAACTCAATTTGACCTGGACCACAGTGACTGCTCCCGTATCGGGTGTTTCAGGCCGCGCCCAACGCTCTGAGGGCAGCTTAATCACCACCGCGATCGATGGCAGCCTGTTGACATCAATCTATCAAATCAATCCGATTTGGGTACGTTTTGGGCTTTCTGCGAGTGATACTTCTCAGTTGCCAGGCGGACGGCTTGATCCCGCACAACAGACTGAGGTCGAGTTGATTCTGCCCAATGGCAAAGTGTACGAGCAGCCTGGTAAGCTCAATTTCTTGTCGATGTTTATTGACCCTAAGTTGGGCACGCAGCAAATGCGTGCTGAGTTTCTAAATCCCAGTAATCAGATTTTGCCTGGTCAGTTCTTAAAGATACGCTTAACCACCGGCAAGCAAGAAAATGTCTTTCTTGTGCCTCAGGCTGCGGTTATTCAAAACGAACGTGGTTTCATGGTTTGGACCATCGGTGCTGATAACAAGGTCGTACCAACGCCGCTTAAGATGGGCACCTGGCTTGGAAAAAATTGGATAGTGCGGTCAGGTTTAAAGCCGGGCGACCGCGTGGTGATCGATCAGATCATCAAGATTCGGCCAGGTGCTGTCGTCGCCCCGACCGTGGTTCCGCTTGATACGACAACAACGGCGGCCAATGCCAGAGACGGCAAATGAGCTTATCCAGTTTCTTTATCAATCGTCCGATTTTTTCGTCGGTGATTTCGATCACGATTGTGATCGCGGGTTTGATGGCGGCGCGGGGCTTACCCATTGCTCAATATCCAGAGATCGCACCGCCCACGGTCATTATTACGGCAAACTATCCTGGTGCCTCGACTGAGACGTTAACGCGCACGGTGGCGGGGCCCATCGAAGAGCAGCTTTCGGGTGTTGAGAATTTGCTGTATTTCAACTCGACAGCGCAGTCCAACGGCACGCTGACGATCACAGCAACCTTTGAGGTTGGCACCAACGTTGATATTGCTACCGTCAACATCAACAATCGCGTCAAAATCGCTGAGCCTCGTTTGCCAGATATTGTGCGCCAATTTGGTGTCACGGCACAAAAGCGGTCAAACGATATTTTGCTGGTCACGGCGCTCACAACTCCTACCAACGAGTTCTCGTCGTTGTATCTGTCTAACTATGCGCTGATTAACGTACTTGACGAACTCAAACGTTTGCCCGGTGTGGGTGATGCGCAAATTTTAGGCGCCAAAGACTACTCAATGCGGATTTGGCTGCAGCCCGATCGCATGGCGCAACTTGGCGTGACAACGACTGACATTGCCAGTGCCGTGTCATCTCAAAACAAACAAAACGTTGCCGGTAAAGTTGGTCAAGAGCCAGCGCCACAAGGGCAACAATTGGTGTACACGGTTACGGCAAAAGGGCGCTTGGTGACCCCAGAGCAGTTTGGCGATATTGTGATTCGCTCAAGCGGGCCAAGCGGTGTGCTGCGTTTAAAAGATGTCGCGCGTATCGAACTTGATGCTGCAAATTACGATGCCTTCACGACCTTGGTTGGTAAGCCTACTGCGATTGTGGCGATCTTCTTGCAATCGGGCGCCAACGCTTTAAGTGTTGCTGAACGCGTGCGCACCACGATGGAGGGGATTAAAAAGAAGTTTCCTCCAGGGATTGATTACGTCATCCCTTTTGATACGACAAAATTTGTCAATGCTTCTATCAAAGAAGTGGTGACGACGCTCGTTGAGGCAATGCTGCTTGTTGCCCTGGTGGTGTATGTATTTTTACAAAACTGGCGAGCAACGGTGATCCCGTTAATTGCTGTGCCGGTGTCGTTGATCGGCACCTTTGCGGGCTTGTGGATCTTTGGTTTTTCGGTGAACACCTTGACGTTGTTTGCGATGGTGCTGTCGATTGGTATTGTGGTCGACGACGCGATTGTTGTGCTTGAAAACGTTGAACGCCTCATGGCCGAGCGCCATCTGGCACCAAAAGAAGCTGCACTAGAAGCGATGCAAGAGGTATCGGGCGCCGTGGTGGCAATTGTGCTGGTGCTGTCTGCGGTTTTTATTCCGGTCGCTTTCTTGGGTGGCATCGCGGGTAAGTTGTACCAGCAGTTTGCGGTGACTGTCGCGCTCTCTGTGGTGTTGTCAGGTGTTGTGGCCTTGACACTTACGCCGGCGTTGTGTGGTGTATTACTTAAACCAACGCACACTGAGCCGAAAGCCTTCAGGTGGTTTAACCGTGCGTTTGGGGCGCTCACCGAGGGTTATGCCAAGTTAGTGGATAAAACGCTGCACCATCGTATTTTAGGTGCGTCGGTGTTTGCCAGCGTGATTGTGGCTTCGATCGTGTTGTTCAGATTGGTGCCTGGTGGTTTTGTGCCGCCAGAGGATCAGGGGTACCTGGTCAGTGCCTTGGTGTTGCCTGATGGTGCGAGTTTGCAGCGTACGCAACAGGCCGGCGAGTCCTTCCAACAAAAAATTGTGCAAGATCCAAGCGTTGCGCGTGTATTTGTGATCGCGGGTAATGACATTATTGGTGGCGGGCTCAAGACAAACGCGGGCACTATTTTTATCCCCTTAAAAGACTGGGATGAGCGCAAAGAAAGTGCCGAACAACTTGCCAAAAAATTTACAGGGCTAGGCATGGGCATGCCTGATGGCATGGCGCTCGTGTTTAATCCGCCACCAATTCGGGGCTTGGGTTCGGCGGGGGGCTTTGAGTTTTACGTACAGTCTAAAGTTCAGCCTTCACCGCAGCAACTAGCCGAGGTGATTACGAACTTTACCGAGGCTTTAAGAAAGCAACCCAAGCTCACCGGCATTAATACCTTTTTCAGACCGACTGCGCCGCAGTTGTATGTTGAGGTCGATGAGGCCAAAGCATTGTCACTAGGGATCCCAGTGTCTGATGTTTACCTCAGCCTTCAAGCAACGATGGGTACGTTGGATGTCAATGACTTTAACTTAAGCGGTCGCACGTATCGCGTGCAGTTACAGGCTGATGCTCCGTATCGTGCTCAGCCAACAGACTTAGGGCAGATCTATGTGAGAGCGGATAACGGCAGCATGGTGCCGGTATCAGCGTTGATTCAAGTCACGCAAATCGTGGGGCCTGAGCAGCTCGAGCGGTTCAACGGGTTTTTAGCAGCCAAAGTACTTGGCAACGCAATCCCTGGCGTCAGCTCTGGTGAGGCGATTCAAGTGGTGCAAGATGTCGCCAATGCATCGTTACCACCTGGCTACGAGTTGGCTTGGGCGGGCCAGGCTTATCAGCAAATTCGTACAGGCACCACCTCCGCCGTGGCCTTTGTGTTTGGCATCTTGATGGTGTTTTTGATTTTGGCGGCGCAATACGAGCGTTGGTCGTTACCGCTCGCCGTGTTGTTGGCTGTGCCCTTTGCCTTATTCGGGGCTCTCCTGGCAGTCTTGGTGCGCGGTATGCCAAATGATATTTATTTTCAAATTGGCTTGGTTGTACTGGTCGGATTATCTGCCAAAAATGCGATTTTGATTGTTGAGTTTGCTTCACAAAAACGTCAACAGGGCATGAGTAATATTGATGCAGCATTGACTGCGGCGCGACAAAGGTTTCGACCGATTGTGATGACGTCTCTGGCATTTATTTTGGGTGTGTTTCCTCTAGTGATCTCATCGGGTGCTGGTGCTGCGGCCCGCCGTTCGATGGGGACGGGAGTGTTTGGCGGCATGCTGGCTTCAACTTTTATTGCTACGATTTTTGTGCCGATGTTTTTTACTTGGATGTCACGCAAGCAGACTAAACAGTTGCTGGCGTCCGATACTGCGCAAGCGGGCGCTGACGCGCATAGTTCAACTACGGGTGAAAAATCTTGAAACCTGTTTTGATGGCCAATCGTATGACGCAATTGCGCAAGATTGCCGCGTCTGAAATGTCTAAAGATGATTTCTCCTCAGGTGTCTTGAGCTCGTTGTCTTGGCAGCGCCTTGCCCGGTGTTCGCTATTGATGACTGCACTGTCGTTGACGCTTTCTGGGTGTTTGCTTGGTCCCGATTATCAACGCCCAGAGCTTGCATTGCCCGCCAGGTACAACGCGCCAGAGCCCAGCGTCACGCCAGTTGCGTCTGCGAGCGGTGCTGCGCAAGCGTCGGTCAATGCGCAGTGGTGGACTCTGTTTGGCGATGCAACGCTGAATCAGCTGGTGCAGGCCGCAAGTCAGGATAATGCCGATATTCAGATCGCATTGGCTCGTATTCGCATGACTGAAGCGCTCGCTGTACAGGCAGGTGCGGCGCTGTATCCGACTTTGAATTTGACTGCGAGTGGCACTCGGGCCACGTCTGGGCCATCGGTTTCGGTGACGGGTGTTGGGGTGCAGGCCAATACCTCGCAGGTCGGTTTGCTGACCTCCTATGAGCTAGACGTTTGGGGGCGGGTGCGCCGCAATATCGAATCGGCAACAGCCGTGGCGAGTGCCAGTCAGTACGAAAAAGATAGTGTCAGCCTAACGGTTGCGGCGCTCGTGTCCAATTTGTATTTGCGCTTGCGCTCGCTTGACGCACAGATGGCGGTGCTGAAAGACTCTGTTCGGACTCGCACTGAGTCAGTCAAAGTCGCCGAGGCAAAGTTGCAAGGTGGCTTAGTGTCACCCATTGACGTCAATCAGGGCAAAGCCGCCTTGGCAGCTTCGCAGGCCAGTCTGTCTGAAGTCACGCGTCAACGCGCCATTGCGCAAAATCAATTAGGCGTCTTGACCGGCAAGCTTGATCTCATGATTCCTGCTGGTGATGTGCGTCAATTGCCTTCGCCACCTTTGCCGCCTGAGGGGTTGCCCTCTACGATTGTCGAAAGTCGACCGGATGTGAATCGTGCCGAGCAAGACTTGATTGCTGCAAATGCACGGGTTGGTGTGGCGACTGCTGGGTTGTTTCCAACCTTCTCTCTTGTTGGACTGTTTGGTGCGCAAAGTGTCGCGTTTAGCTCATTCTTGACAAGTCAAAGTTCGGTTTGGTCGGCGGGGATTGGCTTGTTACAGCCAGTTTTTTCAGGCGGTTTGTTGCAAGGGCGTTTGGATTATGCAAAGGCGCAACAACAAGAGGCCTTAGGCGGTTATGTGAAGGTTGTTCGCAACGCCTTTGGCGAGGTGAGTGATGCGCTGGTCTCTGTACAACAGACCTTGCAGACCGAGCAGTATTTGCAGCAGCAGGTTCAGGCCTCGACTAAGGCGCAAGAGCTCGCGGCCCTGCGTTACGCAGCGGGATATGTGGATTTTTTGAACGTGCTTGAATCGCAGCGTGTTGCCAATGAGGCGAACCTGGCTTTTGTGATTAACCGCTCGGCTCGCTTGCAAGCCAGCGTTGATCTGTTTAAGGCCTTGGGTGGTGGTTGGGTAATCAGACCCTAAGTGCCAAGCCCGAGGGTCTGAGAGCTCAGACGGCTAACTTGACAGCCGCCTGCTCTCGTCATCAAAGATACCGCTTACTTAAAAATCTGATTGTCAGTGATGGGGATGAACTTACCCCCGATACCGACAATCTTTACCGTTGGTGGTAGCTCGGGTTTAAACAAACGCAGCATCGCTAAATCAACCGTGTATACCGATAACAAATAGTAATTGTCTCGTTGCGTCGCCTCGGAAGCGAGCTTAGAGACAAGCCCACCGATCAACTGGTTCGCAAAGCGATCGCTTGGCGCGTTTTTGGTTGGCATGTTTGCGGTGATCTGATTGCTGACAAAGCCCTCAAATTCTGTTTTAGTTGGATTGCTGACAAGCAGTAGCAAGCCAACGATGAGTGCAATGAGATTACTCATTTTTTTGTTAGATGAGTTTGTGGACAGAGCGGGCATGAATCACCTGACCTTGCGCGAAGTGTCCATGATTTTCTTCAACTGCGTCAAGGTTGTACAGGTAATTTACCATTAAACCCGCCGACTCTTTGAGGCCCTTTTTTGATAAGTCTGCCGCCCAATTCAGGCGATGCAGTTCTGCACCATTACCCAAGTGAAATTTGGCCACAGGGCTGCCCTCTTGTCTTGTCGCAAAATAAATTAAATAGATGGCGCAAAGTGAAGTGAGAGCCTCACGCTCTTTGACGGGGCATGCCTCTGGGGTCCAGCCCTCATTCAAGCGCTGTACCCATGTCTGATTGGTTAAGTTAAGGGTTTCAAGAGCTTGTTCTAAGCGGGTGCGGGTAGTGAGCGGTAAATCGACTTGATTTAATTGAGGCCTGCGCGTGAGCCAGTCGATGAAGCCCGGAATAGGCGAAAGTGTGACGAAGGTGCTGAGGCTTGGGATTTCATGTTTTAGGTGTTCGGCGACTCGTTTGATTAAAAAGTTACCTAGCGAGACTCCGCGTAAGCCTGGCTCGCAGTTGCTGATCGAATAAAACACCGCGACTTTTGGTTTTTTATTGTCAGAGGGGATCGATTTTTTATCGACTAAGGGGCCAATGGCGCTTGGGATCTCTGAAAGTAGGGCGACTTCAACAAAAATCAAAGGTTCATCTGGAAGTTGCTGGTGAAAAAAAGCAAAACACCGACGGTCGGGTTGTAAGCGCCTGCGTAAGTCATCCCAGCCATCAATTGCATGGACGGCCTCATGCTGGATAATTTTTTCAAGTACGTGTGCGGGTGAACGCCAATCGACTTGATGCATTTTTAAAAAACCCGGGTTAAACCAAGACGATAGTAAATGTCGGATGTCGTAATCGAGTGCCGCTAGGTCTGGGCGCTTGTCTAAGAGGCGCAAAAGCTCTCGACGCATAGTGAGCGCAGCCTTGGTGCCGCCAGGTGCGCGATTCATGCGCCGAAACAGCTCTTGTCGTGGTGCTTCAGTCGCCTTGGTTAATGCTATGAGGCTCTGTGCCGAGGAGTCTTTGGCATAGGCTTGAGC
>CALCPT010000723.1 GCA_937897265.1 uncultured Alcaligenaceae bacterium | reverse complement strand
AGTGGTTGTCACATCTTCCGAACCAACACCAAAATTGGCATTGGTTGTAATTTGTATTTCAATATCTGTGGAGATAAAGGAAACTTTTTCACCACGTTCGATCGCAGGCTTGCTGCGCTCGATCAACTCGTGATCAAGGGCCGACTCAAGACCGTGATCTTGCGTTTCGAGTTGACGACGTGGGCTGTCGTTGGCGGGGAGGTAAAACACACGACTGAAATCTAGGCCGTGGGCTTTCCAGTGCTCGATACCCGAGCGGGTGTCGAGCAGATCGACACGGCCGACCAACTCGTCGAAGGTGCGGATGCCGAGTTGAGCCATGATTTCGCGCACTTCTTCAGCAACAAAGAAGAAGTAGTTCACAACACTTTCTGGCTTGCCTTGAAATTTTTGGCGCAAGATGGGATCTTGTGTCGCCACGCCAACTGGGCAGGTGTTCAGATGGCATTTGCGCATCATGATGCAGCCTTCAACGACCAACGGGGCCGTCGCAAAACCGAACTCGTCGGCACCAAGCAGTGCGCCAATTGCAACGTCGCGACCGGTTTTCATTTGACCGTCGGCCTGCACCCGAATACGGCTGCGCAGTTTGTTGAGCATGAGCGTTTGTTGTGTCTCGGCCAGGCCAAGCTCCCAGGGTGTGCCCGCGTGCTTGATCGATGAAACAGGTGATGCACCCGTGCCGCCGTCGTGACCAGAGATGGTGACGTGATCTGCCTTGGCTTTGGCGACGCCTGCCGCGACTGTGCCGACACCGACCTCAGACACAAGCTTGACTGAAATCGAGGCGCGCGCGTTGACGTTTTTAAGGTCGTGAATCAGCTGTGCCAAGTCTTCGATCGAGTAAATGTCGTGGTGTGGTGGCGGTGAAATCAAGCCAACACCAGGTACCGAGCAGCGTAACTTGGCGATGTACTCAGATACCTTATGACCAGGCAACTGACCGCCTTCGCCAGGCTTGGCGCCTTGTGCCATTTTGATCTGAATTTGATCGGCGCTAGAGAGATATTCGGCGCTGACGCCAAAACGCCCTGAGGCAACCTGCTTGATCTTAGAGCGCATTGAATCGCCGGCCTGCAAAGCCACGTCGGCAGCAATGCGATCGGCGCCGAGCTCAGAGGCAAGGGTGGCACCCGCAAGAATGCCGCTGTTGCCCGTGCGTAATTCGTTGCGGTAGCGCAGCTCGTCTTCGCCACCTTCACCAGTGTTTGATTTTCCGCCAATGCGATTCATGGCGACTGCGAGAACCGAATGTGCTTCTGTTGAAATCGAGCCTAGCGACATGGCACCGGTTGCAAAGCGTTTGACGATCTCTTTGGCGGACTCAACTTCGTCGATCGCGATCGCGCGGGCTGGGTCAACCTTAAATTCAAAGAGACCACGCAACGTCATATGACGTTTGCTTTGATCGTTGATTAACTGTGCGTATTCTTTGTAGGTACGATAGTTGTTTGCGCGGGTCGCGTGTTGCAACTTAGCGATCGAATCAGGCGTCCACATATGGTCTTCGCCGCGTACACGGTAGGCGTACTCGCCACCAGCATCCAAGGCGTTTGCCAGAACTGGGTCGTTACCATAGGCTGCGCGGTGAGTGCGCAAGGCTTCTTCGGCGACTTCAAAAATGCCGATGCCTTCGATCGTGCTAGCGGTACCTGAAAAGTATTTGTTGACCAACGCTGAGCGTAAGCCAACGGCTTCGAAAATTTGCGCGCCGCAGTACGACATATAAGTCGAGATGCCCATTTTGGACATGACTTTGTTGAGGCCCTTGCCGATTGCTTTGATGTAGTTCTTTTCTGCTTTGTCAGGTGTTGCTGACATCTCTTTCAAACTTTCGAGAGCAAGAAAAGGATGAATGGCCTCAGCGCCGTAACCACCTAGCAAGGCAAAATGATGCACCTCTCGTGCCGAGCCGGTTTCAACGACTAAGCCAGTGTTGGTGCGCAGGCCTTCGCGAATCAGGTGTTGGTGAATGGCAGAGGTGGCCAGCAAGGCAGGGATCGCCACGCGTTCGTGATCGACACCACGGTCGGTCAGGAGCAAGACGTTAAAACCTGTGTTTACCGCGTCAACGGCTCGGGCACAAAGCGCTGCGATGCGCGCTTCAATACCTTGGGCACCCCAAGACGCGGGATAGGTCATGTCTAACTCAAAGCTGCGAAATTTATCGCCTGTGACTTCAGCAATTGAACGCAACAGCGCCATTTCGGCGACGTCAAGAACGGGCTGGGTGACTTCAAGACGCAGCGGGGGATTGACGTTGTTGATATCAAGCAGATTAGGCTTAGGCCCAATAAACGAGACCAACGACATCACCATTTGCTCGCGAATTGGGTCGATCGGTGGGTTGGTCACCTGCGCAAACAATTGGCGAAAGTAATTGTAAAAAGGTTTCGCCCGGCTCGACAAAATTGCCAGCGGCGCATCGTTGCCCATCGAACCAATCGACTCTTCACCTGTTTCGGCCATGACCTCAAGAATGAATTTGTAATCTTCTTGGGTCCAGCCAAAGGCTTGCTGACGGTCTAGCAAGGTGCTGCTTGCTTGCGCGGGCTCGGCGCTTTGCGGTGCAGGTAACGATTCGAGCTTAACGCGCAGGCGATCAATCCATTGCCGATAGGGTCGCGAGTTTGCGAGCTGTGACTTGATTTCAGCATCGTCAATGATTCGACCTTGTTCAAGGTCGATTAAGAACATTTTGCCTGGTTGCAGGCGCCATTTTTTGACGATGCGATTTTCGGGGATTGGAAGCGTGCCGGCCTCAGAGGCCATGATCACCATGTCGTCGTCAGTAATTAGGTAACGAGCGGGCCGCAAACCGTTGCGATCGAGCGTGGCACCAATTTGGCGGCCATCCGTAAACGCGACAGCGGCGGGGCCGTCCCACGGCTCCATCATGGCAGCGTGATATTCGTAGAAGGCACGACGACTCGCGTCCATGTGGGTGTGTTGTTCCCAGGCTTCTGGGATCATCATCATCATGGCGTGAGCCAGCGAGTAGCCCGACATGACCAACAGTTCAAGGCAATTATCGAAGGTGGCCGTGTCGGATTGACCTTCATAGACAATCGGATAAAGTTTTTGCAGATCTTCGCCGAGTACGGCAGATTGCATCATGCCTTCGCGCGCGCGCAGCCAGTTGAAGTTGCCTTTTACGGTGTTGATTTCACCGTTGTGCGCGATCATGCGGTAGGGATGCGCAAGCGGCCACGCTGGAAACGTGTTGGTAGAAAAGCGCTGGTGCACTAAGGCCACAGCGGACACGGTTAACGGGTCGGCTAAGTCGCGATAGTAGCGACCCACCTGATCGGCAAGCAGTAGGCCTTTGTAGACGATCGTGCGTACCGAGGCCGAAGGCACGAAGTACTCTTGGCCATGCACCAAGCCCATCGCTTGGATGGCGTGGCTGGCGGTTTTACGAATCACGTAGAGTTTGCGCTCGAGTGCATCAGGCACCATCACGTCAGCGCCGCGTCCAATAAACAGCTGACGAATCACGGGCTCGCAGGCGCGCACGGTTGGCGACATCGGCATGTCGGCATCAACCGGCACGTCGCGCCAGCCCAATACGACTTGTTTTTCAGCGCGCACTGCGCGCTCGAGCTCTTGTTCACAGGCTAGGCGCGAGGCGATTTCTTTTGGCAAAAACACCATGGCCACGCCGTATTCGCCTGGGGCCGGCAGTACAACGCCTTGGGTTGCGAGTTCTTGGCGAAAGAAAGCGTCTGGAATCTGGATCAAGATGCCCGCACCATCACCCATCAGCTTATCGGCACCGACGGCGCCCCGATGATCGAGGTTTTCAAGGATTTTGAGGCCTTGTTGAACAATCGAGTGGCTTTTTAACCCTTTGATATGCGCGACAAACCCGACGCCGCAGGCATCGTGTTCGTTGGCGGGCGAGTACAGACCTTGCGCTTTGGGCAGGCCAACCTCAGGGGTTGCCGCAGTCTGTGTCTTGGCTACGGGTTGAAATGATAGGGGAAACGTTTGCATAAGGTGCTCCTGAACCACTACAGGCATGTTGCAGTGCGAGGGTGAGACAATACGCCTGAAAATGCGGCGCTGCAAGAAGATTTAATTGGGGTGCGTCCCTAATTAAATATCCGAGTGACTAAGGGCCTGATTAATTGGGGACGCACCATTGTTCTAGCCAGTGACCCGTTTAGGTCGACCACGCAGGCCCGGTTGTACCCGGCGATTGGCGCAAAGTGCAAGCTCAGCTAAAAAGGGCTGGTCTCCTAAGCCCCACTGGCCTTTTAAGGCTAGCTCGATTTGAGCATCGATAGCCGCGCCGTTGCCGGCGTTTAGTTGGTCGCGATAGGCCGCCTGTCGAGCAAAAGGCGTGTTGCCGCATAACCAATAATCAGCGTGAGGTTGCAGCCAAGTCGCCCGCGTGTCACTGCCCTCGGTATGTGCGTGTGCAGACGACCAGCCCCAGTGCGTCGGTTCGTCAACCAAGCCTTCTCGGGTTGTGCTGCGCTCTACCCAAATGAGACAAGGCAAAATCCACCGCTCGGGTTGTGGAATCGTTGACCGATACCGGCCGCTAAACACACCGCCTACCTTTAACTGCGCAGCCAGACGGCGCCCCAGGTCTTGAATCAAGCGAGATACACCAGTTGCTTCGCTTGGCGTCGCGAGTACGTACAAACCTTTAGAGGCAATGCACCAGCCATGAATGGCCACGCGATGCTGGTGGGCGCTCTGTCCAAGCCAACTGGCTAAACGCTCAAAGACTTGGCCCGCAGGCGTACCTAACGCCTGAGCGGAGGCGGGGGAGAACTGCGCGGTAATCAGTTGCGCCTGATCCGGCGCAAACAGCCGAGGGAGTCGAGCCATGGCTAGTGGGACTATTTATAAAGCAAAACTTAAGGCTTGCGCAGGCGATAGAACAAATTTGGCGCACTGACGATATACAAACTACCCGCCTCGTCAGTTGCAACGCCTTCAGGCCGCGGCATCGGGGTTGCACCCTTGTTGGGTGATAACGACAACATCCCACGACCTTCGCCGCTGTCGCCGTCGAGCTGGACAATCATCTGAGACTCTTCGCTTAACAGAAACACCCGCCCAGTGGCTGGGTCAACCTCGACCGAGGACAGATCGGTGGCAAACGGCACCTCTTCGAGCCAGCGACTGACATTTTCAATACGTAGGCCGCGTGAATCGGGAGATTGCAAATAATTTAGCCCGCTGACCCGATACAGCGCCCGTGGACTGTGCTCTTTGGCAATATATAAGCGGTCGCGCTTGAGGTCATAGCCCAAGCCTTGAAAACCGTGGTTACTGTCTTCTGACTCCCCAAACCTCAGAACCAGCGAAAAGCTACGGGTGGTATCAATGGTTTGCGGGGTTGCGGGGATCTCAGCCAAGGCAATCCGGTTGCGCGCGCCGTTGACCAAGGCAACGCGATTACCACCCACCCAGGCAATCCCATCGACGTCCGACATCCCTTTCACTGGGTAGGTTGCCAGCAACTGACCATCGATCGACAGGGCATGGAGGGCGGTGGGCTTGTTGGAAACGGCCAAGAGGCGCTTTTGCAGAGCGTCGTAGGTGAGGCCAGAGAGGTTGCCCTCAACGCCTTCGATGACCTTGGCTCGGTCTGGCGTGGCATAGCCCGTTAAAGTATTGCCACCGCCGCTGGCAACCTTCTTTTCAAACTGAGCCTGTTTGGCGGCTAAACCCGAGACCCAACGGTACGCCACCTGCTCAGCGTGATAAAAACGCACGCCGATATAGGTCGTCCAGCCCATAGCTATGACAACCAGACACGCCAGCAAAATCTTCGATAAAAACTTGACTAAATCGGACATACCCGAACCCAAAGTGAACCAGCAAAGCCATAACCCGCTAGTCGCCGACCGCAGCGCCTTGAGATTAACACCCTAAGAAGAAATGCGGAACTTTCTGATCATAAGACCGTCTTATTAGCACTCGGGCAACGAGAGTGCTAATATATCTGAATGTATCGTGCCCGTGTTTTGGAGCGATTCCTACATGACAAATTCAGCTGCTTTGACTTTACAACCATCACAACTCGCAATGGCCATCTCGAACCCCGGCTCGCTGGGGACGATTGAGGCCTACATTACGACCGTCAATCGCCTGCCGGTGTTGTCTGCTGAGCAAGAGATGACGCTCGCACGCCGCCTGCGTGACAATGAGGATATCGCCGCAGCCCGCGAACTGGTGTTGTCGCATTTGCGCTTGGTGGTGTCGGTTGCTCGCCAATATTTGGGCTATGGCCTGCCTCATGCCGATTTGATCCAAGAGGGCAATGTTGGGCTGATGAAGGCGGTTAAACGCTTTGACCCCGAGCGCGGCGTGCGTTTGGTGTCGTTTGCCGTGCACTGGATTAAAGCCGAAATTCACGAATATGTCGTGCGCAACTGGCGGATGGTGAAAGTCGCCACCACCAAAGCTCAACGCAAGTTGTTTTTTAACTTGCGCAGTATGCGGCCTGACGGACAAACGCTTGACACCGACCAAGTGGCAGATATCGCTGCCACCTTGAAGGTGAGTCCAGAAGATGTTCGTGAAATGGAAGTCCGGATGTCTGGGCGCGAATTGTCGCTCGAAAATCAGGATGAGGATGACGAGTCCTACGCACCGATCGCTTACCTGTCAGATGAGGGTCGGTCAGACCCTTCGCAGGTGCTTGAGCGCCACGCAAATGATGTCAGGCAAGCGAGTGGTCTGACCCACGCACTTGAGTTACTCGATGAGCGTTCACGGCGTATCGTCGAGGCACGCTGGCTGCAAGATGATGGCGGTGCCACGCTGCACGACTTGGCAGCCGAATTTGGCGTGTCCGCCGAGCGTATCCGCCAAATCGAAGTCGCAGCCATGAAAAAAATGCGCTCGCACTTAAGCTAAAAATTGAGCATTAGCTCGGTTGTCTTCGGATTTGCTGGGCTCTTAGCTCTGATTTGTTTTATGCCTCCGCTGGCGGGGCGGCTCAAACTCCCTTATGCGGTGTTGCTGGCAATCGTTGGCTGTGCGCTTGGCTTAACAGGTCAATATCAGCACCAGATGCCCCCAGTGCTGGGCGAATTTCTAAGCCTATTCAATCATATTGATATCTCGTCCGAGACGTTCTTAATTGTCTTCTTGCCGGTGCTGCTGTTTGAAACAGCATTAGCCATGAACGTACGACGCTTGATCGATGATCTAGGGCCGATTCTGCTGCTTGCAATTGTGGCCGTCTTTGTGAGCACCGCCTGTGTAGGAATCGTGCTCGCACAGTTCTCTGGCTACAGTCTGGTGATCTGTTTAATCCTAGGTGCAATCGTTGCCACCACCGACCCAGCGGCCGTAGTGGGCATTTTCAAAGAGGTCGGGGCGCCGACGCGGCTTTCGACCTTGGTTGAGGGCGAAAGCCTGTTAAACGATGCCGCCGCAATCGCGGTCTATACCTTTCTGCTTGCCTTGTTGTCTAAGTCTGGTGATGGCGCGTCGGCCCTGCTGTTACCCGCGTTTTTAAAGATGTTCTTGGGTGGAGCTGCAACTGGCTTCTTGCTCGGCCGGCTCACCTGCTTATCGTTTGTATGGTTGCGAGGCTGGCCTGTCGCAGAAATTTCGCTGACCTTGTCGCTCGCCTACTTCGCATATTACGTCGCTGAACACTATTTGCATGTGTCTGGCGTGGTGTCAACCGTTGTCGCTGGCCTGGTTGTGGGCTCGACCGGACGTACCCGCATGGCGCCGCTGACATTTGAAAACTTGTCGCAGTCGTGGCATCAGTTTGGTTTTTGGGCCAATTCGCTGATTTTTATTCTCGCTGCGATGCTCATCCCGAAAATGACCGAGCACGCGACCTGGATCAATTTGTTCTATGTTGCTCTGGTGTTTAGCGCCACGCTGTTTGCGCGTGCTGTCGTTGTCTTTGGTTTGTTGCCACTCATGTCGTGGTTGCGTATTGGTACGCGTGTGAGTACAAGTTTCAGAATGGTCATTTGGTGGGGCGGCTTGCGTGGTGCGGTGTCATTGGCGTTGGCGTTAGCGGTGACAGAGCACAACAACCTCCCTGAGGATGCGCGCAGCTTCATCGCCATCTCGGTCACTGGGTTTGTTTTGGCCACATTATTTTTAAACGGCTTAACGTTGCAGCCGCTGATTAAGCTTTTGGGGCTCAACGCGCTCACTCCAAAAGAGCGTGCGTTACGTAACCAAGCCGTGATCGTTACGACGGCGCTCATTCAACAAGAAACGGACCAACTTGCCAGAAGCGAGGCGGTGCCGGAAAGTGCGCATGCCCACGTGCATAAGGTCTTTGATCAGGCGTTATTGCAAGCTAGCGAAACTCAACTCGCCGATTTTTCAGAAGACGAAAAGCTAGAGTTGGGCTTGCTGATTTTGGCGCGCCGTGAGTTTGAGCGTTACTTCAACGTGCTCAAGCACGACATCATCGATAGGCGACTCGCCGAAAAGCTCTTGGGTCGTGCCGAGCGACTCGAGGATCTGGTACGTGCCTCTGGCGCGGCAGGGTTTCGTACAGCGATGAGTCTTGCGCTGCGTTACCCGCGACGGTTTCGCCAAGCGCTGAGAGTATATGAGCGCTTTGGCGTGCAACGTTGGCTTGCCTATGAATTGAGTCAGCGCTTTATCGCTTTGATGTCGATGCGCTCGATTGCTCAGCAAATACTCGAATTTGCTGAAACGAAATTACCTGAAATCATCGGACGCGCTGCGACCGAGCAAGTGATTCAGGCGCATCGAGAGCGGCTCGAACTTGTTCGCGAGGCGTTGCATGCTCTTGAACTGCAATATCCGACCTATTCGTTATGGTTGCAAGAGCGCTATCTGGGCCGGATTGCACGTGGCTTGGAACGTGAAAAATATGCCGAGATGCTTGAACAATCGCTAGTCAGTGGCGAGGTGTACGCTGACCTGCTTGAAAAAGCCGATGTCCGTTGGGAGTTTCTTGAGCAAGAGCGCCTCCTAGATATCGAAATGAGTGCTGTCGCACTGGTTGCTCGTGTGCCCCTCTTGTCAGAGTTGCCTGCACAGGCGCTGAGCGAAGTTACAAAAATGTTGACGCCGCGTTTGTTTTTACCAAACCAGTTGATTTGGGGTGAGCAGCAACCCCCTTTCGGACTTTATATTGTTGCCTCGGGGGCCGTGTTGGTGCTGTTGCCAGACGGCACCCATGCCGAGCTCGGCTCGGGCGAATTTTTTGGTGAACTCGCGCTGTTAAGTGCTGAAAAAGTCGAAGGGTTTGAGGTGCGTTCTTTGGGATACAGCAAAATATTGTGCCTGCCCGCAAAAAGCTTTAACGATTTGCTGGCGCGTAACGCTGGGCTCAAAGAAAAAATCGAACGTGTCGCGCAGCAGCGCTTGCGTGCGATTCAAGTCTGGCGTGACTATCAGGCTAAGTAAGTTCACCGCTGGCCTGTGTTGCAGGGTCAGTCGAGCTCGGGTTGTAGATCAGCGCCTACGGGGGTTCGCCTTGCTGTTAGGACGGTGAGGCACGCCGGAGTAGGTCGTCGGTCACCACGATTGAGGCCTCAAGGGTAAAGGCGCCCTGTGTCAGCATATTAAAAATCGTAGCGGGCGCGATTAATTGAATGTCCATGACCTCGCCATCACGATTTTTAGGGATGACATGCGCCGGCAAGACGCATTCACAGGTTAGGACGTCTTCGGACTGGAAGCCTTCGGGCACTTGTCTCAACATACGACCGATCGTTCTGAGAGGTGTGCGCCCAGCAATATCTTGTGCTTCGAGCCCCGCTTCTTCGTCAGATTCGCGCACCAAGCCGACTTGAACGTCTTCTTGGCTGGAAATCAGCCCGCCTACCAAGGTGTCCCACATGCCAGGATCGGTTGCCTTGGTCAGCGCCCGTCTGGCAACCCAAAGGTGTCCGTCTTGTGACCAACCGCTCAAATGTACCGCTTGGGTAAGTAGACCCAAGGGGCGAACCACGCCCCGTTCGATCGCGGCGAGAGGCCTGCTATTCAATGAAGCGTCAGAGCCAAGGGGATGCTCGGCCCAGACATCGAGTAACTCGTCGCGCCAGCCGGGCGCACAACCGGCCTGCCTTAACGTGGTCGCCACGGTCGCCAAGAGAGCGTTTAGCTCGGGTCCCGAACCCATTAATCGACCGATATGCGCAGCATCTTGCGAAATCTCGACGTGCGTGACCCCGCCTAATGCCTGAGCCGCTTTGGCAAAGAGCCAACCGCAGCGCTGCCCTGAAATAAAGAGCGGAAGCGACTCGGCTTGCGGGCGTTGGTTGGCCCGACCTAGTAGGTCGTCAAGCAGCCGCCGGAGTCCGCCAGGGTCTAAAGAAATTCTTGGTGAAAGCATAAGATCATCAGGGGCTTGTTGTGTGATGGGATTGTAGGGCAGCGAGACCTTCTCAGCCACGCTATAATCCTATCGGTTCATTTACGAATATCTTTTGTAAATGATTCGCGTTGGATCGGGGTTGCACATCACCACGAGTCCAGCGATCCAATAATTTTGCGTCAGCGGTGCTCAATCTCCATTCGGCCAAAGTGGTTATGGTGTTGGTTCTGAAGCGCAGCGTATTCGAGGTTCAGCATGAAGAAGGTCAGAGGGTTACTGGGCGCCTGTGCCATGCTTTTGTGTGGCGTTGTCAGTGCACAAGTCAAAGACATGCCGGGCGGGCCCCGCGTTAACCAGCTTAATTTGCCCGAAGGGGTTACCCAAATCGCCAGGGATGTCGCCTGGCTACACTGGTTCATGCTGATTGTCTGCATGGTGATTTTTGTCGCTGTGTTCGGCATCATGTTTTATTCGATCTGGGCACATCGCAAATCACGCGGTGCAAAAGCCGCCACGTTTCACGAGCACCTCGGCGTAGAAGTTGCCTGGACAGTCATTCCGTTCATCATTGTGATCGCGATGGCGTTGCCAGCCACCCGTACAGTCGTTGCCATGAAAGATACCAGTGGTGCTGACATTACCGTCAAAGTGACTGGTTACCAATGGAAATGGGGCTACGAATACATTGATGGCCCCGCCGCTGGGGTGAAGTTTCTGTCAAATTTATCGACCCCGCGCGCTCAAATTGAAGGCAAAGAGCCCCGTGGTCCGATGTACCTGATGGAAGTCGATAATCCTTTAGTTGTCCCAGTTGGTAAAAAAATCCGTATCTCGGTCACCGGTGGTGATGTCATCCACTCTTGGATGGTGCCCGACCTGGCCGTTAAGCAAGACGCTATTCCCGGTTTCATCCGCAGTGTTTGGTTTCGGGCCGAGAAAGTTGGCGAGTACCGTGGCCAATGTACCGAGTTGTGCGGCAAAGACCATGCCTTTATGCCGATTGTTGTGAAGGTCGTCTCTGAGCAAGATTACGCAACGTGGTCTGCCGAGCAGAAAAAACTGCTTGCAGCTGCAGCCGATGATCCAAATAAAGAATGGTCGGCAGCCGACTTAGTTGCACGTGGCGAAAAAGTCTACGCAGCGCATTGTGTGGCGTGTCACCAAGGTAGCGGCAAAGGCGTTGTGGGTGCTTTCCCAGCGCTTGACGGCAGCAAAATGGTACTTGGCCCCAAGGCCGATCAAATCCAGATTTTGCTGAAAGGCAAGCAAGGCACAGCGATGGCCGCGTTTGGCGGTCAACTGAATGACGTAGAGATTGCTTCGGTAATTACGTTCACGCGTGCCTCTTGGAGCAACGCCGGTAAAGGCCAAGACCCAGTCGTTTCACCGGCAGATGTTAAGGCCGCACGTTAAGTTTCGACACAATTTTGTTCAGACAGTCTGATGACCGCGCCAGGTGTGCGGTTACAGTAAAAGCAGGATAGGAGTCAACTATGAGCAGCGTTACAGCAGATCACGTTTCAGGCCACGGCCACGACCACGCGCATGACGACCACGCGCACCACATGCCAACGGGTTGGCGTCGTTGGTTGTTTGCGACAAACCATAAAGACATCGGTACGATGTACCTGATCTTTTCTTTTGCAATGTTGCTTGAAGGGGGCACGCTCGCCCTGTTGCTGCGCACTGAGCTGTTTCAGCCAGGCTTGCAGTTCTTTCGTCCAGAACTGTTCAACCAGTTCACCACGATGCATGGTTTGATCATGGTGTTTGGTGCGATCATGCCGGCCTTTGTTGGCTTTGCCAACTGGATGGTGCCGCTGCAGATCGGCGCTGCCGATATGGCCTTTGCCCGCATGAACAACTTTAGCTTTTGGTTGTTGCCTGTTGCTGGCGTGCTGCTGACCGCCTCTTTCTTTGTTCCTGGCGGTGCTACTGCAGCGGGTTGGACGCTTTACGCGCCTTTGACCTTGCAAATGGGTCCCGGGATGGATATGGGTATTTTTGCGATGCACTTGATGGGTGCCTCGTCGATTATGGGCTCGATCAACATTGTGGTCACCATCTTGAACATGCGCGCCCCTGGCATGACGCTGATGAAAATGCCTTTGTTCTGCTGGACATGGCTTATCACGGCTTACCTGCTGATTGCTGTGATGCCAGTGTTAGCTGCAGCGATCACCATGGTGTTGACCGATCGTCATTTTGGTACAGGCTTCTTTAACGCTGCTGCTGGTGGTGATCCAGTTCTGTATCAGCATATTTTCTGGTTCTTCGGGCATCCCGAGGTTTACATCATGATTTTGCCGGCCTTTGGAATCGTGTCGGCAATCGTGCCAGCCTTTGCGCGCAAGCCTTTGTTTGGCTATGCCTCAATGGTCTACGCAACAGCTTCAATTGCAATCTTGTCGTTCATCGTTTGGGCGCACCACATGTTTGCAACTGGGATGCCTGTTACAGGTCAGCTGTACTTCA
>CALCPT010000722.1 GCA_937897265.1 uncultured Alcaligenaceae bacterium | reverse complement strand
GGCTGCGCGGCAAGTGGCGGCCTTGGCGATCAAACTGGGTGTTAAAGATCTGAGGGTTGCCTCAGTGTCTGGCGGTATTTTGACAAATACGATTGGTACGATGGGTCTGAGTTTCATCGAGACGGGCAAGCCAATCGCAGACAGCCTTGATACGGTCGTTTCCGCTGAGGCTTATCTGGGTGCTCACGGGATTGTTGAAGCGCTAAAAGGTGGTGCTGATGTTGTCATCACCACACGTATCGCTGACGCTTGTTTGTATTTAGGCCCACTAGCCTACGAGTTTGACTGGAGTTTTGATGACTATCAGTTGATGGCCAAGGGGATGGTGATTGGGCATTTGATGGAATGTGGCAGCCAACTCAGTGGCGGCTATTTTTGTGACCCTGGTTATAAAGACGTTCCTGATTTGGCTAACGTTGGTAACCCCATCGCTGAGGTCAGTGACGACCGGGTTCTGTTATCAAAACTCTCGAACTCAGGTGGAGTCGTGTCTGAGGCGACTTGTAAAGAGCAATTGCTCTATGAAGTGGGGGACCCCGCCAATTACATTTGCCCCGACTGTGTTGTTGACTTCACTAAAGTCAGCTTTAAGCAGGTCGGCCAAGATCTAGTCGAAGCTTTTGCGGATCAGGCAGGTAAACCTCGCACCCCGACACTCAAGGCCTTGGTCGGCTTGACCGAAGGCTTTATGACTGAAGAAATGGTGATCTTTGCAGGCCCTGGTGCGCTTGAGCGAGCAAAATGCACTCAAGATTTACTTGAGCAGCGTTTTAAGAAAGTTGCTTTGCAGGCCACAGAGGTTCGTTTTGACTATTTGGGTATCAATGGCGTACACCGCGAGTCTTCGCCTGCAGTGGTACACGAGCCATATGAGGTCATTTTGCGTGTGGCCGTCAAAACCGTAGAGCGCTCAGAGGCCGAGAAGATTCGACGTGAGATCGATCCCTTAGCGGTCAATGGCATGTCTGCCACAGGCAAGTGGGCGACCAGCGCTCCGGGTTCTAGGGTTCGTCCGGTGGTAGGACTCAGTTCGTGCTTGGTGCCGCGTGAATTGATTCATTCGACTGTTTCATTTTATTGAAAGTGCGATGGAGTGCTACCTAAAATTTCAAGACATTAAGCCTCCGTTCGTATCAAATCTGTCAAGGATTCGTAAGCGGCGAGAAAAATGATTGGAGGCATCTCTTGAGTAACGTAGTGTGAATACGACTTTACGAAAATAACCCACGATGTCAATGAATGAGTAGTTTGAGGCATGTGTGAGCCTTTAACGTTA
>CALCPT010000721.1 GCA_937897265.1 uncultured Alcaligenaceae bacterium | reverse complement strand
GCTTTGCGGCGATGTCAGGATTCCCTAACTGCAAGTCAATGCACGTGACTTTAAGCTCAGGGTGCTCAAGCGCCGCGGTCATGCCAATTC
Organism: uncultured Alcaligenaceae bacterium; assembly: GCA_937897265.1. Lineage (GTDB taxonomy): Bacteria > Pseudomonadota > Gammaproteobacteria > Burkholderiales > Burkholderiaceae_B > Zwartia. The sequence goes on along the minus strand of CALCPT010000721.1, from coordinate 2,759 downwards.
CCCAAAGCGTTGAGTGTGCGAGATTGATGGGGAATGTATCGCTTGGCAAGACTTGTGCGCGATCGGTGACTAAGCACAAGCGCTGGCTGATCGTGACATTATGGTTGACGCATGCCTGAAGCAAGTGCAACACCCCAGCGCCAGCCGTCAATTGTGCCTGAGTGGTGTCCGCCACGCCGCCGGTTGAAGCGCCCAACGGCCATAAATTGATGATGCCAGAGAGCTTAGGCTTGGGGCCAAGTGATTGGATGAAATTTGAAAAGGCCGTGGCGCTTAAGGGATCAATCGTGTGGGTTGCTGCGTTCACCTGAGCGACATCGTTCCCATCCGCTTGGACAAGCATGCACGAATGACCAGCCTGTTCGAAGCGCTGAGCGAGCAAATGGCCAACGCCAAGACGGTCAGTCAAGATCAGCCAAGGCTCTTCGCGCGAAGGCCCGACGCTGATCGATGCCGGTTGTTCGATCGGCTCCCAGACGATTTCGTGCATCAACGCGGTCACTTTGCGTTGAGTACTACGATTTAGTGCAGACAAATCCGCCTGACGTGCTTGTAAACCGACCAATTCGATCAACACGTTTCCAGCGGCATCGCACAGTTTGACGTCTGCCGTGGCATGCTCGTTATTGCTGCCATCACGTAGAACGAGATATGCATAGGCAGGCAGGTCATTAGCCGCTTTGAGCACCCTAACGGCCTCGATCGCAAAGGGCAGCCAAGTGGTGCCTTCTTGGTGCATCCCCATCGCTAACAACAACGTAAACCCTGCATCGAGCATGCCAGGGTGGCGCTGTTGCATAGCCAAGCCAGAGCGCGATGAGGGTTCTGTGATCACGCCAAGCGCTTCGCGGGCATTACGTTGGATACTCTTTACCCAGCGATAGCTCGCGCCGAGTTCAATTTTTCTGCCAGCTAACTCTTGTAAAAATGCTTCGATATTGACGGTTTGAGTCAAGTTCGACCTTAATTGTGCAATCGCGAGTGCCTCGTTTGTAGCGATTGCAGCTTCAATCATGTCCGCTTGGGCGTGCTGACTCGTTAACACGGCCTCGTTAGAGAGCGCCGCATCAAAACTAATTAATTGGGCTTCACGACGACCTTGAGCATTTTTTTCGATCACGACTTGAACGGTGCGAGTCTGATCCTTTTCAATGACTAAGGGCTCAGGGAAGTGAATGTTTTGCAGCGAAAAAGGTTGCTCTTTAAATAAGAGTTGAGCCGCGTCTAACAGCATCGTGACATGACAGGCGCCCGAAACAACCACTTCACCATGTATTAGGTGGTCTTTTAGAAAAGGCAACGCGACTGGATTAAAGTCATTTTGAAAAATGGTGTTTGAAACAGTCGGAATTTGTAATCGTTGTCCGAGCAATGTTTGCGTTGGCTTCTGCGGCGTGGTTGCCTGCGCTGCAGGTCGTTCAATCCAGTAAGGTGTATGTTGGAAGGGATACGTCGGAAGTGGTAAACGCAAGCGCTGTTTTTCACGATCTAAGTTTTTTAAATCAGCGAAACCGCGTACCGCAAGTTGCGCCAAACTCTTCAAAATCGTTATCCAATTGTCTTCAGACGGCTTGAAGCTAGGTAACCAAAGGCAACCATCGGGCAAACATTGTGTACCAAGCCCCGTCAGCGTTGGCCGGGGGCCGATTTCTACAAAGACCTCGCAGCCCAAGGCAGCCATCTGTTCGAGACCCGCTTGAAACTTTACCGGCTGCCGGACATGTTGGCGCCAGTATTGAGACATGGTGACCTCATCAGAGGCAGCAGTACCAGTCAAATTCGAGATCAAGGTGATCTGCGGGCTCTGAAACTCTACGGTTTGGGCGATTTGTTCAAAACGATCGAGCATAGGCTCCATCAGTCTTGAGTGAAAGGCGTGCGAAGTGTTGAGCTTTTGCGCGCGAACGCCTAATGCCGTGAGTTTGGCAATGACTTCAGCTAAGGGTGCGCTGCAACCTGAAAGTACCGTATTGTCTGGGCTATTTTCAGCCGCAATCGAAACATCTTTACCAAAACCGGCAAGTAGGGGCCGAACCGTTGCTGCATTGGTAAATGCGGCCCACATCTCACCAGACTGTTCAAGCGATTGCATTAAGTTGGCCCGACCTGCTACCAATCGCACCGCATCGGCAAGGCTCATGACCCCAGCAAAACACGCTGCAGCATACTCACCTAGGCTGTGACCCATGACGGCATGCGGCATCACACCCAGTGTTTGCCAAAATTTTGCCAATGAGTATTCAAGAGCGAATAAGGCGGGTTGCGCGTAACCAGTTTGATGAATCAAGCCATTTGCCGAGCCGTGATCGAACATGACCTCTAACAATGGCTTTTCAAGCAAGGGCGAAAACAGCTCAGCACAAAGGGTTAACTGTTCACGAAATACCGGCTCGGTGTCGAATAAATGTCGCCCCATATCTGGGTATTGCGAGCCTTGGCCCGTGAAGAGAAAGCCAACTTTACTTTTTGCATGTGCTTTGGCATCGTGTTGAAAAGCGTTTGAGCATGCGTCATTCTTTTCGATAGTCGTGAGCTGCGCGATGAAGTCTTGCGCTGTGGTACCGACGATTGCAACGCGTTGATCAAAGACTTTTCTTCCAGTGTTCGCAGTAAAACAGACATCGGCAAGATTGACTTCTGGATGCTCGGTGAAATAGCGCGCAAAACGTCCTGCGTACTGGCGTAAGGCAACTTCGTTTCGAGCCGTAAGCATCAACACATGAGCAGTGCGCTCATCTGTCGTTGCAGGGCGAACCACA
>CALCPT010000720.1 GCA_937897265.1 uncultured Alcaligenaceae bacterium | reverse complement strand
TATGCGTGGTCCTTCAGAGAGGATTGATCGAATGGCCGCCATCGACGGTGAGCACTTCGCCGTTGATGAAGCCGCCCGTCGGCCCACCAACGAAAAGGATGGCTTCGGCGATTTCCTCGGCACGGCCCGGGCGTTGCAGGGGGATCAGGTGGGCGCTGGCTTGCGCGCGCCCCGCTTCGCCGATGCTGGCGTGGATTTCGGTGTCTGTGATGCCGGGGCGCACTGTGTTGACGCGAATGCCTTCGGTGGCCACCTCGCGCGCCAGGCCCAGGGTGAAGGTGTCGATGGCACCCTTGGACGCGGCATAGTCCACGTACTGGCCCGGCGAGCCCAGGCGGGCCGCCGCGCTGGACACGTTGACGATGGCGCCGCCGGTGCCGCCGTGGATCGTGCTCATGCGCCGTACCGCCTCTCGGGCACAGACGAAGGGGCCGACGATGTTGATGTTGAACATGCGCTGCAGCCGCGTCACGTCCATCGCGTCAACGCGGCAGGTGACGTCCACCACGCCGGCGTTGTTGACCAGCGCACTCAGGGTTCCCAGCTTGGCGTCGACCTTGTCGAACATGGCCAGGATCTGTGCCTCGTCGGCCACATCGGCCTGCACGGTGATGGCGTTGCCACCGTCGGCGCGGATGCGGCGCACCACTTCATCGGCGGCCAGCGAGTTGTTGGCGTAGTTCACGGCCACGGCGTAGCCGGCGCGTGCCGCCAGCAAGGCGGTGGCCGCGCCTATGCCGCGCGAGGCACCGGTGACTAAGGCGACTTTATCTTTCAGATCCATGGTGTTGTCCTTAGGCCGTTGCCAGCGCATCGAGTGCGGCTTGCATTGATTCGGGGTCAGTGATCGACAGCGCAACGAGCTCGGGATCAATACGCTTGACCATGCCCGTTAAGACTTTGCCGGGTCCGCACTCAATAATGTGCGTGATCCCTTGTGCCTTCATGGCCTGAATCACCTCGACCCAACGCACTGCGTGCCAGGCTTGTCGCACCAGGGCGTCGCGGATCGCGTCGGGCGACTGCTCAATTGCGACATCTACGTTATTGACGACCGCAATCGCTGGGGTCGCCACGTTGATCTTGGCCAACGCGCCGGCTAATACCTCGGCAGCAGGTTTAAGCAAACTTGAGTGAAATGGGGCTGAGACTGGCAAGAGCATGGCGCGCTTGGCACCCGCAGCCTTGGCAGTAACGATCGCGCGCTGCACGGCCGTTGCGTGGCCAGCGATCACAACCTGCGAGGGCGCATTAAAGTTAACCGCCTCAACCACTTCACCTTCTGCTGCATCAAGGCACGCTTGCTTGACCAAGTCATCTTCAAGCCCCAACACAGCAGCCATCGCGCCTGTACCAACCGGTACGGCAGCCTGCATCGCATCGGCTCGGATCCGCACCACGCGCACGGCGTCGGCCAGGCTCAACGCCCCCGCAGCCGTCAGTGCGGCGTACTCGCCCAAACTGTGTCCAGCCATGAGGCTTGCTTTCGGACCGCCTGCTGCACACCAAGCCTCGTACATTGCCACGCCAGCCGTCAGCATCGCGGGCTGAGTGTTGGTCGTGAGGCTCAGTTGCTCGGCGGGGCCTTGCGCCATCAAGGCGCCAAGGTCTTCGCCCAGCGCAGCACTAGCCTGCTCAATCACTTGCATCGCCGCAGGGTGACCTGACCAGACATCCATCATCCCAACCGACTGTGAGCCTTGACCCGGAAAAACGAAAGCAAATTTCATGGCGTTTAATAAATTTAGTGTTTAACGTCTTTAATGTTCGATCTTCGCAACGTTGCGTTCTGTTTTTTTTAGTGTCTTTACATCTTCAGCAACACAGAGCCCCAGGTGAAGCCGCCCCCGACCCCCTGTAGCAATACCAACTGACCGGGCTGTATACGCCCGTCACGCCTTGCAACATCAAGTGCCAAGGGGATACTTGCTGCCGAGGTATTGGCATGCTGATCAACCGTGACGACAACTTTTTCGAGAGCGATATCAAGTTTACGCGCTAGAAAGGTCAAAATGCGCAAATTTGCCTGGTGCGGAATCAACCAATCAATTTGTGACAACTGCAGGCCGGCCTGAGCCACAACCTCGCGTGCAGACCGGTCAAGCACAGTGACAGCTTGTTTGAAGACAGCCTGCCCGTCCATGCGCAAAAACGGATCCCCTGTCACTGCGCCGTAAGCAACATTACCTGCAGCCGATAAGATACCCATCTGGCTGCCATCTGCGTGCAATTCAGCCGACAAGATTCCGGGCTCGGTACTGGCTTTGACAACCACCGCACCAGCACCATCACCGAACAACACACAGGTACCGCGGTCGTTCCAGTCGAGGATACTTGAAAACACTTCGGCGCCAATCACCAAGGCACAGCGGGCCCGACCGGCACGAACAAAAGCCTCAGCCGTGGTCAGTGCATACACGAAGCCACTACAAACAGCCTGCACATCAAAAGCGGCCGCCCCTTTGTTGCCCAAGTTAGCCTGCACTAAACAAGCCGTACTCGGAAACACAAAATCTGGGGTTGAAGTTGCCAAAATAATCAGATCAACTTCGCTTGCATCGACGTTGGCGTCAACCAGCGCACGCCGGGCGGCTTCAGTCGCCAGAGCACTCGTCTTGACACCACGCTCAGCCAGGTGTCGCTGTCGAATCCCAGTGCGTTCAAAGATCCACTGATCAGAAGTTTCAATGTTTCGCGACGCAAGATCTGCAGCGAGCTCGTCGTTGCTGACGCAGCGCGGTGGTAAAAAACTACCCGAACCTACGATTCGCGCGTAGGGCAGTGCCTGTGTCATGCGGGGTCTCCGTTACCGCCATTCGCGGCGAGGGATTGGGTTTGCGTCAATTGC
>CALCPT010000719.1 GCA_937897265.1 uncultured Alcaligenaceae bacterium | reverse complement strand
AGGCACTGAACGACCAATCCCACCTTGAAGCGCTGCAAAGCTACTACGCTGAGCATCGCGTACTGCCCTCCTACGCCCGTCTGATGAGCGTGTTTAGTCTGGCCTCAAAATCAGCCGTCAAAAAAGTACTTGAGCGACTAGAAAGTGCGGGCATGCTTGAGCGCACAACGGATGGCGACTGGGCTCCGGCAGCACACTTTTTTGAACGCGCGGTTGCCACTCAACCGGTTGCGGCCGGCATGCCAATCGCAGCAGACCAAAATAGCCATGAGCAAATCACGTTAGATCGCTTTCTAATCGATAAGCCCACAAAAACGGTACTGATCAGAGTCAAGGGTGACTCAATGATTGATGCCGGAATCCACAGCGGCGATCTTGCCGTGGTGGAACGCACGACCGAAGCCAGAACCGGAACAATAGTCGTCGCAGTGGTGGACGATGAATTTACTTTAAAAACTTTGGCACGAGACAAAACCGGTTATTTTTTGCAGCCTGCAAATTCAGATTATCCCGTCATACGGCCGCAAGGAAAACTTGAAATTTTTGGTGTCTTAACTGGCATCGTGCGGAAATACTTATAAGGATAATCCGCTTTGACAATCTTTAACCATGCTCATTTCTTGCGGCATATTTCGCTGCCGACTCTGCGTCAGTTTACTGATGCCCACCCGCTGGGACCTGAGCTGGCTATCGACTGGGGGCAACCGGAGGATACGCTACCCCGCTTGCTCAACGACGCTTTAACCATTAAGCAAGACTCGCTGTCTAATGCGGAGCTATCGTCTGAAGCCCGCGAGGCTTTAGAGCACAAGTTGCATTTGTGGCAAGACGATTTACGTCGGGCACACATGATGTCAAACGAGCTGGCAATTAACGAGTGTCTGGCCGCGAGTCTGCCCGAGCAAAATTTTGTTGATGAATTTGCCGATCGCGATACACGCGAAAAATCCTTGTGGGTTTTAACCTATCACCCACAAATATTTCGTGATGTCGAATTGCATCTCGCCTTTCAGGCTAAAGCAGACGGCAAGTATTGGAAAAAGCATCGGATTCAGGCATCCCTTGAGATCCCCCAAGAACGAGACAAGCTTGAAAAGTTCAGCAACGAAGTAGCAAAGCTTTACGAAAAAGTTGGCGGAGGAAAAAGCACCCATGTCGAATTGAGTCATCATGCTTCTGACCAGAGCATTCAGCTCACAATTTATGTCGAAGGGCCGGTGACCGCGCTGGCTCATTTTTCTGAAAACAGTTTCAAAAAAATGACGACTCGTATTGCCCTGGAAACAGCGCTTGTCTATCAACCGGCCACGGGCGTGATTGAGAGTGTTGTTAAGGGTGGCGCCAAGAACCACGCTGCCGTTCTTGAGTTATTTGGCAAACATTTGGTTGGTCAGGAAATCAAGCCAGAGGAAATTGAGAAAAAAAGATACAAACTCAATGAGTTGCGTGATGGCATGCTGGAGCCTTTTGAAGACTGGTCCAGCCATGGCATTGAAAAGATTCGGTTAAGACGTGCGCGTTTCTCACCCAAAAGTACCACTGGAGTAGCCTTTCAAATTGAGGCCTCTCCTGATAAGGACCAGGATGATGCGATCAAGCTTGGCCTCGACACCCTGAAAATTCAGCACTCCTTTGAAACTGAATACAACCTGGATGGTGGATCGGTCGTAGTTTTTATGAAAACTGAACAGGGTCAAAAAAACAAATCCTTCAGCTTTAGCCTGTACTCGACCGGATCTTCAACCATCAAAAATCTTTCCTCAACGAATCAAACGATTGCTTTGACAGTCCTGCGAGCGCTCAACGTTATTGACGGCGGTGAGGGCCAGGCATGAGTGCGTCGCAAATACTGGCAACTGAATTACTGTGTCAGCTGATGGAATCTGGTAAGGCTGAGATTAATGGCAAAGCGCTACTATGCGACGAACATGAAGTCGCAGGTCAACACCTTTTAAAAGAAAGAGTGCTTGTTCTTGGTCCATCTTTGAGCTGGGTAACCTGTCCTGAGTGTGGTGTTGAGGCCGCAAAAATATTGCGCGAAGTCAGTAGCAGGAAAATTCGCGTGCGTTGTGATGGATGCGGCGACGTCGATACAGGACACGAGCTTCAAAGAACTTATAAGGTCAATTTCAACCACCTCATAAATCTTCTAGCCATCAGCCTTGACTTCTCGCCTTCCTCCTCAAAAATGATCGTACCTGTAAAGTTATGGCGACTAGGTATCTCAGAAAAAATCCGTGGCAAACCGATTACCTGGTATTTTGCGAGGCACCTAAATGATCCTGCTGTAGCAAAACGATTGCTTGATCAGCTTCGTATGGATCAGGCTTCACAAACGGCTCGCATTATCACCAGCAGCGATTTGCCGTTGCCAGAAGGGTCACCCTTGACGGGCTATAGCGTTGTGAAGCTATCAACCATTGCACGCTTGTCGCAAAGTCGCTTCTTGTTCTTCGCTGAACGCTCTGACTCACAAGCCTTGCCGCCAAAAGAGGAACCTTTGCCCAAGACATCCTTGCGGCTAGTCCGAGAGAAAGGATGGGCCTTCGTGCAAGGCGTTAAATACGAATTAGAGGGAATGC
>CALCPT010000718.1 GCA_937897265.1 uncultured Alcaligenaceae bacterium | reverse complement strand
GTTCGCTGTCCGCATACTGATCATAAGTGTGGGGTTCGCGAGCTTCGGGCGTACTGATGCTGGTAAATGCGTTCGCTGGATTTGAGTCTTTGCTTCGTTTCGGGTCATCGCACAGTAATTGTGCCCCTTGAATTAAGTGCTGGTGCACTTCCCGATAGCGCTGCGTCAGTTCATTGACGCGCTCGGCGGTTTCGCTGAAATGGTCACTAACATCGCTCTGATAGCGATCATGGCGCGCTTGCAAGTCTTGCAGCAGCATTTCGAGCTCTTGAACTCGGCGATCAGGCGCTTGGCGTTTAGTGAATACGACGCCCGCCGCTGCACCTAAGATAAAAATCAGCAAATAGACCAAAACACCCATCTTACGCTTCTCCTGAACAGCCGTGCTCAAACCTAATTGGCATTGGCGCAGCTAGGCACTATCTATACCATCTGCCACCACTCGTTTGAAAGTGCAGCGTACAGGAGTGCTCATGGCCGAGGCCATTGTTGTTTCGTCACAATCGTTATTGCCAGCCACTTTGGCGGCCGGTGAGCATCACCTGCTGTTAACAACCGCTACGTCTGTGATTGAGTTGGCGATCCACGTACCGAGTGTTCAAGCGGTCGGTTTGGCCTTGGTGTGTCACCCACATCCCTTAATGGGCGGAACGTTTGATAATAAGGTTGTCACCACGCTCGCGCGCACGTTCCGTGATCAACGTTTAATGGCCATTCGATTTAACTTTCGCGGCGTTGGGGCTAGCACGGGTCAGTTTGATCACGGGCAGGGTGAGCAGGACGATGCCTTGGTGGTGATGCGCTGGGCACAGCAGCAATTTCAATTGCCCTGGCGACTGTTGGCGGGATTCTCCTTTGGTGCTTTTGTGGCGTTGCGTGTGCACACCGCATTGGCGTCGAATAGCACGGTTGAGCCGCCACCGCTTCCACGACTCTGTTTGGTTGCGCCGCCGGTCACGCGCTTCGACTTGTCGGCAGCGTCCCTCGTCGAGGGTACGGAAGTGATCTACGGTGATGCAGATGAAGTGGTCGATCCGCAGGCGATCGCGCAATGGCTGCTTGCAGCAGGTGCGGGTGTCAGAATCACTACCGTGCCAGGGGCGGGCCACTTTTTCCACGGTCAGTTGGCGGTATTAAAGGGGTGGGCTCAACGAGTCTGCGAAAAATTGATGGATGCCAGTGAAGAGCAACGTTAAGCATGACGCCATTGCAGTGTTACGAGCGCGATATCGCGAGTGGTCAGTTTCAATTTGATCCGGCGCAGTCGGAAGCAGTGATTGCATTGACTGAGGTTCATGCGGCGCTGCAGCAGCGTTTTGACGTGGCTAAAAAAGTCCGTGGCCCGGCGCGCTTGCGAGAAATTAAGCGGCAGAAAGTCCCGGCTCAAGGCTTGTATCTGTGGGGCGGGGTGGGTCGGGGTAAGACCTATCTCATGGATTTGTTTTATGAGCAAATTCCTTTTCGCCGAAAGATGCGCGTGCACTTTCATCGCTTTATGCAGCGTGTGCATAAAGATTTGGCGGCCCTGCAAGGCACAAAAGACCCCTTAACGGTTGTTGCCGAGCGTATACATGACGAAGCGGTGGTGATCTGCTTTGATGAGTTTTTTGTCACCGATATTGCCGATGCCATGATACTCGGCGGGTTGTTTGAGGCGTTGTTTGCTCGGGGGGTGACCCTGGTAGCAACGTCCAACATTGTGCCGGATCGTCTTTATGAGAATGGCCTGCAGCGACAACGGTTTTTGCCGGCTATCGCCATAGTTAAACAGTTCTGTCGTGTCTTAAATGTCGACTCTGGCGTGGACTATCGCCTGAGAGTATTG
>CALCPT010000717.1 GCA_937897265.1 uncultured Alcaligenaceae bacterium | reverse complement strand
ACTCGGGTCGGTGATGCGGTCAAAATCAAGCAATGGGTGCAACAGGCAAAAGTTGTGGCCGGACTCGATGGCGCACAACCGCAAGATGGTGTACAAATTCAATAAACCGCGCCACCGCCTGCAAAATTCAAGAAGCGCGTACTTGAGCCCTGGAAGGTTAACCTGACCGTACCGATTGGGCCATTACGCTGCTTACCGATAATAATTTCAGCTGTACCTTTATCGGGTGAATCGGGGTTATAGACCTCGTCGCGATAAATAAACAAAATCAAATCGGCATCTTGTTCAATAGCACCTGATTCGCGCAGATCGCTCATCACAGGGCGACGGTTAGGCCGCTGCTCTAAGCTACGGTTTAACTGCGATAACGCAATCACTGGGCATTCGAGCTCTTTGGCCAAGGCCTTGAGAGAGCGGCTGATCTCTGAAATCTCGGTTGCACGATTTTCACCCGCCGAGCTGGCACCCATCAACTGTAAGTAGTCGATCACAATCAACCCAAGCTTGCCACACTGGCGTGCCAACCTGCGCGCACGTGCCCTCACCTCAACCGAACTTAACGCGGGTGTCTCGTCAATGTACATCTGCGCATCTTGCATGCGCTGTACGGCGTGTGTGACACGAGGCCAGTCATCGGCCAACAATTTACCTGTACGCATGCGATGTTGGTCAAGCATACCGACCGAGCCCAACATACGCATGGCCAATTGCACCGCGCCCATTTCCATCGAAAACACAGCGACAGGCAGGCCCTGCTCGATCGCAACGTGTTCGGCAATATTCATCGCCAACGACGTTTTACCCATCGAGGGGCGTCCGGCTACGATGACAAGATCGCCAGCCTGCAGTCCCGAGGTCATTTTGTCGAGATCGGTAAACCCGGTTGGCACACCCGTGACATCGGTGTTGCCCTCTCGGTGATACAACTCATCAATCTTATCAACGACCTCAGACAAGAGCGGTTGAATCTCGCGAAACCCTGCCGAGGCCTTGGCGCCTTCTTGCGCGATCTTAAAAACTTTTGATTCAGCTTCATCCAGCAACTGACGCGCTTCTTTGCCTTGCGGATTAAACGCGGTTGCAGCGATTTCGTCAGCCACCGTCACAAGCTTTCGAAGCATTGAACGCTCACGCACGATTTCGGCATAGCGACGAATGTTTGCGGCCGAGGGAGTGTTGTGCGCTAAGGCATTGAGATAACTTAAGCCGCCAACCTCTTCTGACTTACCAACACTAGCCAAAGACTCGTTGACCGTCACCACATCGGCCGGGCGCGACAGATTCACCAAGCGAGAAATATGATGCCAGATCAGGCGGTGATCAAAACGATAAAAATCGTCTTCATTGACAACGTCGGTCACACGCTCCCACGCGCCGTTGTCTAGCAACAGCCCGCCAAGCACGGATTGCTCGGCCTCAACAGAGTGCGGCGGCACGCGAAGGTATTCGAGCTGTGGATCTGGAGAATTATTCATCACGTAATGATAACCGTAAGGTGTTTGTCACATATAAAAAGCCTTGAACATCACGGCCGGGAATCCATTTCAGCAACCAGCCCAAATATTTTTTGACTGATGTGAATTTTTTTTCAATGGCCTTCAACTGTGTACGTACCAATGGCTCTGGGTTAGCCCTGAGATACTCAACGAGCAATTGATGGCAAAGCGCCTGACGCTCGGTGGGGCTAAATTCGTGGCCCCGTAACCCAGCCATTGAGGACACTAGCTGAAATACATCGTAAGCCTGAGCGAGCGGTAAGGAAAGAGCCTCGCCGATATTTTCTTCAAAATCGATACGCGTTGCAGTACCGTCGTCGTGAATCATGAGATTACGCAATTGCGCTCCACCATGCACGAAGCCCGCACGATGAAAATGCGCTAGGTCTTGGGCTGCCATGCGCATGAGCACTTGACGCCCCTCTGGGGTTGCAATACGAATCAGATAGGGCATATCTTGGCCTACGTACTCTAAGACTAAAAGGTCAGACGCCTGATACCAAACATTGGGTACCGAACTACCAGCCTTCTTGAGTCGCACTAAACGCT
>CALCPT010000716.1 GCA_937897265.1 uncultured Alcaligenaceae bacterium | reverse complement strand
AACATTGACACGTCGTAGCCAGAGAAGCGAACTCGGTCCTCTTTGTCTCGCATTGCTAAGAGCAGAGTGCCAAATTTGCTACGTTGAATAAACGTACCGATGATGACGAATAACAACAACATTCCTGCACAGGCGTAATACAAAATAATTTTTGCTTCGTCCGTACGAGTGTCCCAACCGTGAATCGTCTTTAGATCGGTCATACCGTTTACGCCACCGGTATAGCCCTGCAGACCGATGATCAAGGTCGTTAAGATCAACGCGACCGCTTGCGTGATAATGGCAAAGTACACACCACCCACACGCCGTTTAAACATCGCGTAGCTCACAATAAAGGCAAGGATCGATGGCACTGCCACGACAGCGATCAAGGAAAACGTCAGGCTATTGAAGGGCTGCCACCAAATCGGTAAGGCGGTAATCTGATTCCAGTCCATAAAGTCAGGGATCCCTGGGGTCGACTGAATTTTTGTAGTGACGGGATCGGAGGCCTCAAGCTTTAAAAACATGGCCATACAATAGCCGCCCAAGCCAAAAAATACGCCTTGACCTAGGCTGAGTACGCCACCCCACCCCCACAGCACAACTAGGCCAATTGCGACAAACGCATAGGTCAGATACTTTCCGATTAGGTTCAAGCGAAAGTTATCAAAGATCGCCGGAAACACAACCAGCAACACCACCGCTAAGATTGCGATGCTGAGCACGCCAGGTTGTTTTAAAAAATTTTGCAGCGATTTCATAATCAAGTACCTCGAGACACACTAAAAAATTAACGACGAATTTTTGAGACGAACAAGCCTTGAGGACGCATCATCAACACGATCACAATGATTGATAGCGTGAACACCTTTGCCATCGAACCAGTCATAAAAAATTCACTGATGGACTGTGTTTGAGCGATCAAGAAGGCGGACGCTGCCGTACCCAATAAACTGGCAGCACCGCCAAAGGTCACCACCAAGAATGCGTCAACGATGTATAACGAGCCCGAGGTTGGACCCGTTGAGCCGATCGTTGTAAAGGCAGCACCCGCTATGCCAGCAATGCCGCAGCCAATCGCAA
>CALCPT010000715.1 GCA_937897265.1 uncultured Alcaligenaceae bacterium | reverse complement strand
AGTCATTTCAATCACGGCTTGCTCGAAGGCGGGTGAAAACTGTTCAAAATCGTCGCGCCCAAGCGTTAAGCCTGCCGCCATGGCGTGCCCGCCAAATTTGCGGATCAGGCCTGGGTGTCTTTTTGAGACTAGATCAAGTACATCGCGCAAGTGCACATCTGGGATTGAACGGCCTGAACCGCGCAGCTCATCGTCACCGGCGGGGGCAAAGGCCAGTGTCGGGCGAAAGAATTTTTCTTTTAGTCGTGAGGCCACCAAGCCCACTACGCCTTGATGCCAGTCTGGGTGAAACACGCACACAGAGGCGCCGATTTTGCCTGCTTGGATTTGCTCGGTGGCCGCGAGGGCCTGCTCTTTCATGACGCCTTCGATTTGTCGGCGCTCGCGGTTAATGGTGTCGAGTTCGCGCGCCAGTTCGAGCGCTTGGGTATCGTCATCGGTGGTCAGACAACGAATCCCTAAGCCCATGTCAGCTAAGCGACCCGCGGCATTGATTCGCGGCCCTAAGGCAAAGCCTAAATCAAAGCCACTAGCCGCTTGTGGATTGCGCGCTGAAACGGCGAACAACGCCCGGATGCCGGGTTGCATCAAGCCGCGGCGCATGCGGTCTAGTCCGCGCGTGACCAGTAAGCGATTGTTCGGGTCGAGTTTGACCACGTCAGCCACGGTGCCTAGCGCGACCAGATCGGCTAACGCATCTAAGCGCGGCCCGCCATTTTCTGGGTATACACCGCGGGCGCGAAGTTCAGCGCGCAACGCCAGCATCAGATAAAAAATGACCCCAACGCCAGCTAGATTTTTTGACGGAAAGCCACAGCCGACTTGGTTGGGATTGACGATGGCAAGCGCGTCGGGCAAGGTTTGGCCTGGCAAATGGTGGTCGGTGACGATGACGCCGATGCCCTGAGAATTGGCCTCGGCGACGCCTTCAACACTAGCAATGCCGTTGTCAACGGTAATTAACAGATCGGGTTTGCCGGCATGATGCACTAAGGCTAAGTCGACCACGGCAGGCGACAGACCATATCCCGTTTCAAAGCGGTTGGGCACTAAATAATCGACGTCAGCGCCCATGGCGCGCAAGGCGCGCAGGCCGACAGCACAAGCGGTGGCGCCATCACAGTCGTAGTCCGCCACAATCAACATTTTTTTGTTGGCCGCGATCGCATCGGCCAGCAGTTTGGCGGCATGTTCGGCGTGGGTGAGCGTGGTGGGCGCTAGCATGGCCGGCCACTCAAGCTGTACGTCTTTGGTTTGGGTAATACCGCGCGCTGCCCAGAGCCGGGCTAGCAATGGATGCACCCCAGAGGCCTCAAGCCGTTGGGTAGTCGTTAAATCGACGCGTCGGACGGTTAGTTTGGGAGATTCCACCAGGTGTTCCAGGGTTGCGGGCGCGCCGGTAAAAGGGCGTGCCACCAGCGTTTGCGGGCGGGCGTCAAGACAACGGCGCGTTGTTGACCTGTGAGGGTAAGGCTTGTGCTGCGCTCGAGTGTGCTGAGGTGTTCAGACAAGGCCGGAAGCGCCGCAATCCAGGCGGCCCAATCGCCCTGTAGGTAGGGGATGTGCAGACCTTCGTAGCTGAGAGATGAGGAGAGGGTGGCCGACTGAGACTCGGCAGCAATCTGCAAGGCTGGCTGACTAGGGCTCCATCCTTGCGCTCCACCATACAGCCATAAGCTATTGATTGGTAACTCTCCGCGCTCTGCGCGGGCAAGGTTGACCGGGTGTTCGTGCCAGACCATTTGAATCTCGTTTAACAAGCGGCGCCACTCGCGCAAGCTATCTTCTTGCGGCCACCAGTCTGTCAATCTCATTTCGGCCATCGCCGCGGGCGTCAGCGACCTGGTGCTTGCATTCGGGTCAAGCCAAATCCGCCATTGCCTAGCGTTTAGCGGCAAAGCCGAGATCGCCCGGTCAGCCCACAGCCCTGACACCGCATCAAATAAGGCGTCAGCCTCGTCAGTACTGACCTCGAACGAAGCTGGGTGAGCGATGGTTGCGCCTTCGCGTCCGACCGAAATCGCGCTTAATTCGGCCAGCCAAACTGTTTCAGAGGGGTTTTTGACCCCCGCGTGGAGTGCCGCGAGACCTGTGCCCAGATTGCCGCCCGCAGGCGGCGAATAGCCCATTTGCTGCAGCCTGACCGCCTCAAAGGGCGTGCAACCGGTGTGCTCGGGTGCGAGCTCTTGCACCGTTGCAACCATCGTTTTCAGGCGCTCGACCAACGCCGGGCAGTGCTGCTCAACCTGCGCAAGCAGATCTTTGGCAACATTAGAGGGGGGCAGTGCCCCAGGAATTAAAAGAGACATAAGCGGATTGTAGTGGGATGGCAAGCGGTCTGTTGCCCGCTAGCTGTTAGGCTAAGCGATCTGTTGGAAATAAGGGGCAAAGCGCAGTGGTCAGTTGCAGGTTTGATGCAATAATGCCGCTGTGTTCAAACTACCTTACGAATTGTGGATTGGTGCCCGTTATGCGGGCCTCAGCAGCTTGCGCGGTCGCAAAGGCCGACGCGATCGCTTTGTCTCGTTTGTAGCGGCGACTTCAATGGCGGGCATCGCGTTGGGTGTTGCGGCCCTGATCGTTGTGTTGTCGGTCATGAACGGTTTTCAAAAAGACGTGCGCGATCGCATGTTGTCGGTGCTGCCACACATTGAGATCTTTGCGCCGGGTGCTGATGCTGAGCGCACCGTGAGCCAAGCCCCTGAACTGATCGCAGCGGCAAAAAAATCACCCGCTGTCTTGGCGGGTGCGCCCTTTGTGTCGGCGCAGGGCATGTTGATGCGTGGTCAAGAGTTACGCGGCGTGCAAGTTCGGGGCATTGATCCAGTGACTGAGAAAGACGTGTCACAGGTTGGTAGCCAAATGGTGCGCGGTCGTTTAACCGATTTAAAGGCGGGCGAATTTGGTATTGTGCTTGGGCAAGATTTGGCCGATGTATTGAACGTGCGCATCGGGCAAACCATCATGATGTTGGCCCCGTCTGCCAACATCAGCCCTGCGGGTTTTTCGCCACGGATGCGTCAGTTCACCTTGGTGGGTACGTTTCGTTCGGGCCACTATGAGTACGACTCGTCGCTTGCGTTTGTGGATGTGACCGATGCGGCAAAGCTGTTTCGCGATAGCGCCATGGCAGGTGTGCGATTACGTGTCAATGACATGTATCGCGCGCCTGAAATTGCTCAGTCACTCGTGCCCCTATTGCCGACTACCGTAGCTGTAGCAGACTGGTCTCGCAACAATCGCACATGGTTTGCAGCAGTGCAGACTGAAAAGCGGATGATGTTTTTGATTTTGGCATTGATCGTGGCAGTGGCCGCCTTTAATCTTTTGTCGTCACTTGTGATGGCTGTTAAAGACAAACAATCTGACATTGCCATTTTGCGTAGCTTTGGCTCAACGCCCGGCGAAATCGCTCGGATATTTTTAGTACAGGGTGCCTTGATTGGCGTGATCGGCACGCTGTTAGGTGTCGTGGGCGGTTCGGCGATTGCTCTGAATATTGACGTCATCGTGCCTGCCATCGAGCGTATGATCGGTGCGCAGTTTTTGCCGCGCGAAATTTATTTCATCAGCACGCTGCCGTCTGACCCGCGCCTGTCTGACATCGCAAGTATTGGTATCACTTCATTGATTATGTCGTTACTCGCCACGCTGTATCCCAGCTGGCGCGCCTCGCGTTTGCAACCTGCCGAGGTCTTGCGCCATGACTGATTTCGCTTTGCAAGCCTCGCATTTATCCAAACATTATGACGATGGTTCAAATCGTATCGATGTGTTGGTGGATGTCAGCATTGCGATTGCGCGCGGTGAAATGGTGGCCGTGGTGGGGGCTTCGGGTTCGGGCAAAAGTACCCTGCTGCACGCACTTGGCTTGTTGGATGTACCCAGTTCGGGCTCGATCACTGTTGCAGGGCAAGCCACGGACGGGTTGTCTGAAGCGCAACGCAGTCGCTTACGCAATCATGCCTTGGGCTTTGTGTATCAGTTTCATCACTTGTTGCCTGAGTTTTCGGCTTTGGATAATGTGGCCATGCCTTTGATCGTACGACGCGAATCACGCGAGCATGCCAGAGTTCAGGCACAAAAGATGCTCGAACTAGTGGGCTTGCAGGCGAGGGTGCAGCATTTTCCAGGTCAGTTATCCGGAGGTGAGCGCCAGCGTGTGGCGCTAGCGCGTGCTTTGGTGGCGCAGCCCGCATGCGTGCTGGCCGATGAGCCCACCGGTAATCTTGATCGCCACACTGCGCAGCAAATGTTTCGCTTGCTTAAACAAGTGAACGCCGAGGCAAAAACTGCCTTTTTGATTGTGACCCATGATCAAGAACTGGCTGCCTTAGCGGATCGCCGCCTGTATATGGAGGCAGGGCGCTTGGTAGATGCCACGTGACGCGATGCTGTTTGACACGCACTGCCATTTAGACGCGGCAGAATTCGATCACGATCGCGCGCAGGTGATTGCACGCGCACAAACGGCTGGCGTAAAAGCAATTGTCATCCCAGCCGTTGAAGTGGCTAACTTTGAGCGTGTGCGTCAGTTGGCTCATTCGTTTGAACAAGGTTTTTATGCGCTTGGCATCCATCCAATGTATGTTGAGCGCGCTGCACCAGAGGCCTTAGAGCAATTGCGCCAAGCGTTGCTTGAGCACCGTTCTGATCCAAAGCTCATTGCGGTGGGTGAAATTGGGCTTGATTTTTTTATCCCTGAAATTTCATCTGGCGATCCGCGCGCCAAACAAGAACTGTTTTACGAAGCGCAGTTAAAACTCGCGCGTGAATTTGATTTGCCCGTATTGTTGCATGTGCGTCGTTCACAAGACTCCATACTGAAATTTCTGCGTCGCTATCGCGTGCGTGGTGGTATTGCACATGCTTTTAATGGCAGCCTGCAACAAGCGCAGCAATTTGTTGAGCTTGGTTTTGCGCTGGGTATTGGTGGGGTAATGACGTTTGAACGTGCATTGCAGATCAGGCGCTTGGCAACCGAACTTGAGTTATGTGCACTTGTGCTTGAGACCGATGCGCCCGATATCTCGCCGGCATGGTTGGAAAAGGGCTGTCGTAATGAGCCTCAGGAGGTACTGCAGATTGCCAAAACGCTTGCTGAATTGCGGGGATGCTCGGTCCAAGACGTGGTGACGGCGACGGCGCAAACTGCACAAAGGGTGTGCCCAGGCTTAGCGATCACTGCTCGTTAAGTTTTGTTTGCAGCGAACTTTCTTTGTTCTTTGTGAGATTGAGGCTTTCTTGTCGTTCTGATCCCGATCCTTGATCATGTTCGAAAGTGTAAAGTGTCGAACAGCAGGTTCGTGTTGCTTGTAATCAGAAGCTGCTAACGCTATGAAAGAATGAGTTGTTTTTTTGAACACTTTTAGCGACTGCTCTACGACAAATAACGCAAAGCTAAGCACATAAATGCACGATGTACCCCTTCAGTGGGATTTGGTACTGGTTTGACGATTTCGCAATAGGTTCCTCAAGCAAAATCCACACAATCCGAAACTCTTAGTGTGTTTTGCTTAGTCGTGAGCCTCTTTGTTGAAACTAGTGATCTCTTTCGCGTGGTTGTGTATGCAAGTCACGTTTAGCGCGTTGATGCGCTTGCGTGTTTTAGCCCTGTTTAGCTGTCTGTGTGCGGCGCAAGGGTACGCCGCAGGACCAAGCGGCGGTGTCGTTTCGGCAGGCTCTGCCACGATCACGCAATCTGCCGCTCAAACTACCATCAAGCAATCTTCAGATAAAGCGGTTGTTAACTGGAGTAACTTTTCAATTGGCAGTGGCTCGACGGTGCGCTTCGTGCAGCCCTCAGCTTCGTCGATTGCATTGAATCGTGTTTCGGGCGCGCATGCCTCTGTGATTCAAGGGGCATTACAGGCCAATGGCCAAGTCTGGGTACTGAATCCAAATGGTGTGCTGATCGCACCTGGCGGTCAGGTTGCCACAGGTAGCTTTTTGGCCACCACACGTTCGTTGACGGATCAACAGTTTATGGCTGGTCAATACGCGTTCACTGACGGCGGCGTGGCTGGTGCAAGCGTTGTGAATCAAGGCAGCATTATTGTGGCTGAAGGTGGCTACGCGGTGCTAGCGGGCGAGGCAGTGCGCAACGAAGGCTATATCGAGGCCAATTTAGGGCAAGTGGTGTTGGGCGGTGCTAAGGCGTTTACGCTCGACCTGAGCGGTGACAACACCTTGGCGTTTGTGGTGACGGCGCCTGTTGATGTGACCCCAACAGATAGCAAAGCGATTGTCGATAACTCCGGCTCAATACAAGCGGCAGGTGGCCGTGTGTTGATGACCGCACGTGCCGCCTCGCAAGTGGTGGGGCAGGTGATTAATACTGGTGGTGTGGTTGCCGCGACGTCTGCACAGATGGTGAACGGCAAGATAGTGTTGGATGGTGGTGCGGGCTCGGTGAGTGTTGCGGGTAACTTGGACGTTAGTGGCAAGACCTCTGGGCAAACCGGCGGTGCAAAACCTGTTTGCCCTGCGCTTTGGCAACGCCTTGTTTGAACCCTTATGGCGGCGCGAACACATTGCCAACATCCAGATCACCATGTCCGAAGAACTGGGCGTGGAAAAACGCG
>CALCPT010000714.1 GCA_937897265.1 uncultured Alcaligenaceae bacterium | reverse complement strand
ACCTAATTCAAACTCTGACAAAATCAAACCGTCTGCTGAAAGAATGTTGTCGGCAAGAGTACGATGCGACGTTGGATAAATAATATCGGCACCTGTACCTAGGACTGCGATGGTGCCGCCGTGCTCTGGCCCCGCTGCGAGAGCGCCGCGATGCGCTGCGGCATCGATCCCATGCGCGAGGCCACTGATGATGGCAAAACCCTGCTGCGCCAGATACAAAGCGAAGGCTTCAGCGTGATCAAGGCCGTCAGCCGTCGCATTACGTGCGCCGACTAAGGCGAGCGCCTCTTGTTCAAGGCGACGCAAAGCGCCGCGAGCGTAGAGCACGAGTGGAGCATCGGGCATTTGCCGTAAGCGCTCTGGGTAGAGAGGGTGAGCCGGGGTAACGAGCGCCTGACCGGGTTCGCGCGCCCAACACAGCGCGCGCTCAATGTATTTGGCCGTGTCAGGGTTCAACGGTTGTGTCAGCTGAGCAGCTAACGGTGCAGCGAGTATGGCGTGCAACGTTGCATACGAGGCTTGATACAGCGCGCACGGATCTTCGAACGTTTGCAACAATCGGTGGGCGTGTATCGCGCCAATGCCAGGTTGTAGGCTTAAGCGCAGCCACGCGGCAAGCGAGTCTTCATACAGAGAATTTTGCATGCGACCGAGTGTGCCACGAACTGTGGTCCGCATGACAGCAAAGATAGGCTCAAAATATCCGTCGTAGGTCACGCAATGCGGATGACATTGAACTTGCTGTCGCGCTTAACCGAGCGTATCAATAGTTCGGTCAAGCGCGCACTTCAGCCTCGCATCAGGCTTCAGTTCTCGACTTTGATACCGGCATCACGAATCGCCTTGCCCCAAAATGCATAGTCTTTGGCGATGTAGTCAGCAAACTCTTTTGTTGAGCCATACAAAGGTACTAAGCCGGCGGCGTTGAGTTTCTTGCCAACCTCAGGGTCTGCCGAGGTCTCAATAAACGCTTTGGCAAGAGTGGCAATGATATTGTCAGGTGTTTTTGGTGGAGCGACCACGCCGACCCATGACGGTGCGACGACAGGTGTGCCTTGCTCGGTTAACGTTGGAATTTCGTTAATCAGTTCAACCCGCTTCGCAGAGGCGACGCCATAGGGTGTTAGCTTGGTTTTAAAGCCCGCCGCTAACGGTGCTGGCACCAGTGCCAGATCAACCTGACCACCCATTGCTGCTTGAGCTGCGGGCGCTGCACCTTGGTAGGGCACGTGCAGCATCTCGGTTTTTGTCACCTGAAGAAACTGTGCCATGGCAATATGACCGGCGCTACCATTGCCCCAACTCGAATAACTCAGCTTGCCCTTTTTTGCTAACTCAATGAGCTCGGGTACGTTTTTAGCTTCTAGGCCGGGGCGGCCCATCAGCACAAAGTTGACGACCGCCGACGGTGCGATCGGCACAAACTCTGCCGAAATAAATTTTGGATTGGGATAGAGCGCGGGGTACATCGAATAGGTATCTGCGCTTGAGAGCAGTAAGGTATAGCCGTCAGGTGCAGCGTTAAACACGGCCTCGTGCGCGACCGCACCGTTGGCGCCTGCGCGATTTTCAACGACAACAGTTTGTCCAAGCTTGTTGCCTAGAGCGTTGACGACGATGCGAGCGATCGTATCTGAGCCGCCACCGGGTGGGTAAGGCACGATCAGTTTGATGGGCTTGTTGGGCGCCCAAGCTGCTGGTGCTTGCGCGGCTGCGATAAACGGTGTCGCACCAAGGGTTGCCGCCAGTGCGAAGCCTTTTAGCAAACCACGCAATTTTTTGTTTACAAGCGCTACCTGAGTGTCTTTTGCACGTTGGGTGAGTTTCATGTTGTCTCCTTGCTGTTGTTTGAGCGGTTTGCTCGGGTCGGGGTAAGTTTTATTGGGTTGTCATTATTTACCGGTAAATTTTGGCGGACGTTTTTCGTTGAAGGCACGAATGCCCTCCATGCGATCATCGGTTGCCACTAAGCGACTGTAGGCTTCTACTTCAAAGAACATGCCGGTACGCATATCCATCTGCAAGCCAAAGGTGATTGATTTTTTTGCTTGGCGTACAGCGATCGGTGCATTGGCAAGAATCCGTTGCACGAGCTTCATAGTCTCGTCGTATAGCGCTGCTTTGGGATACACATGATTCAGCAGACCAAAATTCAACGCCTCTTGTGCATCAAACGGGTCGCCGGTGAAGATGACCTCTTTAGCGCGTCGAACGCCAATGGCCCGCGGCAGCTGTTGTGTGCCACCGCCACCCGGCATGATGCCGCGCTTGACTTCAGCAAAGCCAAAGCGAGCATTGTCTGAGGCTACGATAAAGTCACACGACAACGCCAGTTCAAGCCCGCCTGCGATGGCCGCGCCGTTGACGCAAGCAATCGTCGGGACCGGGCAGTCATAAATCGCGCGCGCCATGCGCTCAAACAAATAATGTTGAGTGTTGAACTGCGCATCGGTCATGCCATCGCGTTCTTTGAGATCAGCGCCGCCACAGAAAATAGTTTCACCAGCGCCAGTTAACACGACGCAGCGAAACTGCTCAGGAGAGGCTTCGAGCGTGCCGAATACTTGTATCAACTCTTCGCCCATGGTGGTGTTGAGGGCGTTTGCGACTTTAGGGCGGTTCAGTTGAACAACTAGCAAGCCTTCAAATGGCGAAGACAGGGCTAGAGTTTGATAAGGTGTGGCAAGATTAATCGTAGCAACAGACATCATGTCTCCGAGTTGGTTTGCTGATTGACGGGGTGCAGCAAATAATCGTGTTCACCCAGTGAAGGCGTGTTGCCCGCCAAAGGCGGACGTTGGCCGTTAAAAGACAGTGGCAAGGCAACGGTGGTGGCTTTGCCATCCGGGGTTGTGCGCAAAATATCAAGCGCTTGTGTTTGTGCGTCTGCGATGACGCGATCAACGGTTTGAATTGGGCCACATGGAATCGACACTGCTTCTAGTTTGGCAAGCCAGGTCTGAGCAGGCAACTCTTGAAAGCGCGCTTGTAACAATTCGATCAATGCAACACGGTTTTCGACGCGACCACCGTTGGCGATAAAGCGAGGGTCTTGGGCCAGTGCGGGTAACTCCAGCGCGTGACAAAGCCGTGCGTAAAGCGTGTCGTTTCCTGCTGCGACCAAGATCGCCCGATCTGCGCAGTCAAACACTTGATACGGCACGATGTTCGGGCTGCTTGATCCGCTACGCTTGGGTAGGGCCGCACCCGCAAGTACATCAGACAGCGGCACCATCATCCACGCCAAGGCGGTCTCGTAGAGCGAGACATCCACAATTTGACCGCGTCGCAGCGGGTCGGCATCGCGCGTGCGTAGCGCCGACAGCACTCCAATCACGGTCCACATCCCTGTACCCATATCGTTCAGCGATAAGGGCACTCGACTCATCGCGTCGCCCTCGTGCCCCAAAATACTCATCATCCCGCTGTAGGCTTGTGCTAAGGGGTCGTAGCCCGGCTTGTCGCTTAACGGGCCGTTGGCACCGAACGCGCCAAGATTGCAATAAATGAGCGAGGGCTGTTCAGCGGTCAGCGCTTGGGCGCCGAGTCCGTAGCTCTCAAGGTTGCCGGGCTTTAGATTTTGAATCACCACATCGGCGTGCTCAAGGATAAAGGCGCGCACCTGAGCGAGGCAGTCTTTGTCACTGAAGTCGGCGCGAATACTCTGCTTGCCGTTATTCATGGCATGAAACAGCGCAGCAGCGCCCTCGATAAAGGGTGGCCCCCAGCCGCGGGCGTAGTCGCCTTTGGTAGAGCTTTCGATCTTAACGACGCGCGCGCCTAACTGCGAAAAAATCTGGCCGGCGTACGGGGCTGCAATGCTGTGGCCGATTTCAATGACGCAGACATCGGTCAACGGTAGTGGCTGACTCATGCGATGTTTCCTTGATAACCGTACAGCGAGCGTGCTGCTTCAAGCGTGATGTAGCCGTCTAGCAGATCGGCCTCTATTGAGGCAACAGCGCGCTCTTTCGGGTCGCCGTAGCCACCGCTGCCGGCGGGTTGCAAGAGCACGCGATCGCCTAGGTGTACGATCTCAGTGGCACCTTTGCTGGGCATGGTGCGTTCGGTACCATCGGGGCTGATGATTCGGCATTCAAAGAGGCCGCCCGCTAAGCCGCCAAAATAGCCTTCTGGGGCAGCTTGGCCGCGTTCGCCTGCCGCTGTCACGGTGGCCTCTTCGAAGCCGACGCGGTAAGTGCGCCGTGAGGTTAAGCCCCCGCGCCACCGACCAGCGCCGCCGCTATCGGGTACCAGCGCCCAGGCTTCGACAGTGATGGGCATGGTTTGCTCGATGAACTCAACAGGTAAGGCCCCTGCGTTACCGACATAGACACGAATACCATTAATGCCATCGCGTGTGGCACGGGCTCCCATGCCGCCGCCATGCGGTTCGACCAAACTGATGAATTCTTTGCCAGTGCGGCGCACTCGCGCTTCGTTGGGGTCGCGCCCGCCGAAGACGCCCGAACAGGCTGCACAGTTGCTTTGACCAATCACGCGTTCGGGTACAGCTTGCGATAGGGCCTTTAAGCAAAGGTCGATCACGCGTGGTGAAGTCTCAGTGTTGCCGCTCACGACCGAGGCCGGAAAGGTGCAGTTTACGATACTGCCCAGGGGTGCTTCGATCGTCACGGGGCGATAGCAACCTTGATTGATGGGTATCGCCACATCTGTGAGGGCCTTGACCGTAAACCAGGTACTGTTGCAGGTCACAGCCAAAGGGCAATTGATGCCGCCGCGCGCTTGCTTGCCCGTGCCTGTGTAATCAAAGTGGATCTGATCGCCCGCAACAGTGACTTTGACTTTGATTGGGATATTGGCGCCAGACCAACCGGGCGATTGCACGCCCTCGACAAAATCTTCGGCCTCATACACGCCGTCAGGGATACCTCGAATCGCTTCGCGCATCAACGTTTCAGAATGATCGAGCGAGCGTTTCATGGCATCGCGCAAGGCGTCGGCGCCATACTTCTTGACTAGAGATTGAATTCGCTGATCCCCAACAAAGGTGCCTGCGTATTGCGCTTGAATATCGAGCAGACGACCTTCTGGATCGCGTGTGTTACTGACAATCATGTTTTGTACGTCGCGTACGATCTCATCGTTACGAAACAGCAGCACAGGTGGGATGCGGATGCCTTCGCCATAGATGTCCCATGTGTTGAGTGCGTAACTCCCAGGTGCTTGACCACCGATGTCGTTCCAGTGGCCACGTGTCATGACAAAGGCAACGATTTCATTATCAACAAACACGGGGCGCGTGATCTGAATATCAGGTTGATGATTACCCCCACCTAGGTAGGCATCGTTACTGATAATGACATCGCCTGGGCGCAGGTTCTCGCGCCCGATCGCTTCAACCGAGACTTTGGTTGAGATGACGGCTGAGCCCAACATTGTTGGGATGTCATTGCCTTGTGCGACCAGTTGCATTTGTGCATCAAAGACCGCGGCAGAGGCATCGGCCCCTAAATGCATAATCGGGCTGGCTGCAGTGCGCATCATGGCGATCTTCATTTCACGCGCGATCGCATAAAGTGAATTACGCAGAATTTCATAAACAATCGTTTGCATGTTGACCCTACAGTGAAATACGCAAATTGCCCACGGCATCGATCCGTGCAGTTTGGCTCGCTTTGAAAATCAGGCAGCTGCTCTGTTCTTCGATAATGGCTGGGCCTTCAATGACGGTAAGTGGGGCAAGGTTTGCGCGTTGGTAAGTGGGCAGCGCCTGCATGCGACCGTCAACATAGACGTTTCGCGAACGCTGCGACACGTGTGTGGTGCTGTTCGTTGTTGACTGCTCGACAACGCCTCGCCAACCTGTGCGCACGCTAGCTTGTACTCGCAAGTTCACCAAGACGATCGGTTGATTAGGCTTAGTGAAGTTCCACATTCGTTTATGGTTCGTTTCAAAGCCGGCACGGATGGTCGCAAGTAGTGTGTGTTGTTCAGATTCGCCAAGCATATTGGCCGGGATGTCGACCGAGATAGAGGCCGGCTGGCCGGTGTAGCGACAATCGGCTCGAAAGTGGGTTTGCACCGAATGCGAGTTTTGTTGCGCGCCGAACGTATCGAGCGCCTGCTGTCTAAGCTCGGCGCAGAGGGTCACGATATCCCGCGCGGCAAGGGCCTCGAGCTCGGTTTCAACTGCAGTTTGCCCATCAAACTGCCGATCAGCCACGATCATGCCAAAGGCACTGAACAGGCCAGGCAATGGAGGCACGATCACTTCTTTGATCTCGAGTTCTTCGGCCAGGTCAATCGCGTGCACAGGGCCCGCGCCGCCGTAGCACATGTAAGATAATTCTCGCGGATCAAAGCCGCGCTCAACGGTCATCAAGCGCATAGCCTGCGCCATTAAGGCGTTGGCAACTACCCGCACGGTCCATGCGGCTTCAAGTGCCGAGATCCCCAGCGGTTTGGCCAGATGCTCTTCGACTGCGTCTGCAGCTGCTTGCGCGTCGAGTTTGAATTCGCCCCCTAAAAATGAATTCGGGTCGACATAACCCAGCAATACATTGCAGTCTGTGACTGTCGGGCGCTTGCCGCCTCGGCCATAACAGGCTGGGCCCGGGTCAGCCCCCGCGCTTTGTGGCCCAATATGGACACCGCCACCACTGTCAATCCAGGCGATCGAACCGCCGCCCGCGCCAATTGAGTCGATGTCGATAGTGGGTGCACGCACAGCATGAGTGTGTAACAGGCTGCTGTTGCGCAGTTCGGGGCGCGACTCTCGAATCAATGAGACATCAAAGGTGGTGCCCCCCATGTCGCCTAGCAATACCCCGGGCAAGTGCGCCTGTTCGCTAGCGCGCACTGCGGCACTGACGCCACCCGCGGGGCCCGACTCAAGCAGTACGATCGGCTTAGCGGCAACCACAGCCTTTGAGGCTAAGCCCCCGTTTGACTGCATAAACAATAGCTCACCGCGAAAGCCTGCGGCCTGAAGCTGGCTATCGAAGTGATGAATGTAGCGTCCGCAGACAGGGCCTAACAGGGCATTCATCACGCTCGAGCTTGTGCGCTCGTATTCTTGCATTTCAGGGTTGACCTGATGCGATGCGGTAAGGAAATGCTGCGGCAATAATTGCTTAAGCAGATCAAACGCTTGCTTTTCATGTGTGGGATTGACGTAGGCGTGCAAAAAGCAAATCGCTACCGCCTCGATATCCGAGGCTTTAATTTTTTCAGCCAAACTTGTCAGAGCCTGTAGGTCAAGCGGTGTCTCGATTGAGCCGTCGGGGCGCAGACGCTCGGGTACCTCGAGGCGCCAGCGTCGTTCGACAAGAGGCTTAGGATTTTCAAATTGCAAATCATACAAATCAGCACGGTCGTGGCGCGAGACCCTGCGAAGCTCAAGGATGTCGCGAAAACCGGCGGTGGTGATGAGGGCAGTTTTGGCTCCCTTACCCTCGACAATCATATTGGTCGCCATGGTGGTGCCGTGCCCGATAAAGCCAATCTCGGCACTGGTTTTACCGCTGAGCTCTAAGATGCGATGAAAGCCGTGCATGGCACCGACCACTCGATCTGAAGGCGTGGTGGGCACCTTGGCTGACCAGATTTTGCCGGTGGCGTCGTCAACCAAGACAATGTCTGTGAACGTGCCGCCTACATCAATGCCAATGCGATTCATACACTCTTAAACCTTCGAACATAAATACCAAGTTTGATCGTCGGTTCAGGCGGCCCGCTTGTCAAGGTCGAAACCCCTAGGTTTGCCCTAGGTTTAGCCTATTTAGGTTTCATTGGAATTCAGTGCCCGAATAAATTAAAATGTGAACAACGTTACAAATTGAACGAACCAGCGCGTATGGCTTTGCTCCCTATCCTGCACTTCCCTGACAAACGTCTGCACAAGGTTGCTAAACCTGTGGCTGCGGTGACGGATCGCATCCGAAAGTTGGCGGCTGACATGGCCGAAACCATGTATGACGCGCCCGGTGTCGGGCTGGCGGCTACACAGATTGATGTGCACGAAC
>CALCPT010000713.1 GCA_937897265.1 uncultured Alcaligenaceae bacterium | reverse complement strand
AAACGTAATATTTTTCGATATTATGAATGATGGCCGGGTTCACTCCCGCTATTAGGCTCGACGCCCAATTCTGTAAAAAATCTAATTTGGATAAAAAGCCAAACTTTGTTGCCATTTTTTTCTCGCAGTGAGTACAAACAAAGGTAATCCATGTAAGCCAATTATTGATTGATGCCGCTCGATAATTGTCCTGTTACACGATTAGTCTTACTATTTTAGACGGTACTATTTTAATGACTGAGATCTTTAATGCTCCAGTCGCTATAGCGAGTCTGTAGATCCTTTAACGCGGTACCACTCACTCGTGCATCGTGCTCAAGACGATAGGGGTGGCCGTCCCACTTATGAAAGCAAGACTGCCAGTATTCGAACGTGCGAAGATCATTGGGTGTACCCCAGCAAAGGTAGCTAGAGACTTCAAAAAGATGACAGTTCAAGCCAAGGGCGATGGCATCGTTAATTAAAGAATCAATATAAAACTCTCCGTTGATTCTGCCATCACGAGCAATAAGTTGAGCAAGGGCCGCACGAAAATGTTTAGGATCTTTAAAAGTAAAAGTACCCAAAACGATGGGGTCGGTAGTGGGTGCGCCCAACGGCGTTTTGACTGAAATTGATCGAATTTCGCCGTTCTTTTCATCAACCCAGCCAAACATATTAGGGTGACGCGCTGCGTTTGGGTAGCCACGAACACCCCAAACAATGATATCTACCGAGGGATTGTTGACCAGTTCATCAAGCGCTTTGGCATCGTACAAGGCGCCGTGATCACAGGTACCGATTGTTATTGGGCCAGACCTGATTTCGCTGTTGGTGTCTAACGCGTCGAGTCCAATGAGTGCAGTGCAGGCTTGCCCTTCCGTGACTTGATCGACGGTTTTAATTATTACGGTCGGGTATAGGATGTTGAGTTCGTTCGCGATGTCGTGATACCCCGGCATATCTGCTCGAAGCACAAAAACATGTTGCTTTGCTGGAGGCGAATGGCAAGCCGCCTGCGCCACCATAGGCGCGCCCGAGACCGGGATCATTGGCTTGGGGGTTGAGTAGCCGACGTCGCTAAATCGTTTTCCTAGACCAGCCATCGGTGTGATTAACGCAGCATGCTGCGCACCAGAACCGCTTTGATCCGTCGCTAGTGTGCGAAAGGCCTTTGACCATGTGAGGTATTCAGCAACATCTTCGGGTGTGCCCCATTGCATAAAGTGTTGGAGCGGGTAGACGGCGATCGGTCTTTTTGTCGTGAGAAGCGCTTTGTAGGCCAAACTGACGTAGTACTCACCACCGACCTGCCAATTTTCTTTAATGGTAGTGTTAAACGCCTCGAGCATTAGTTGTGCAGAGGAGAAATAATATGTGCCGCTCGACGCGAATTCTTCCATGCGATTGTCGGTAAAGGGCTGCTTTTCTTGGATATCAGATATCCAGCCATTGGACTCTCGAATGTACGCGTAGTTGGTGCTGCCTAGCGAGTGGGGATGAAAGCCCTTATAAGCCGGAATCGCGCCAGCACAGCTCCACCTCAAAACATACTGTTTGAAATGATTCCAATCCCAGTAGCAAGTAAAGTCGCAGTAGTTAACAACGACAGGTTCTGCTGGGTCTAGCAGATGCGCTGCCTGGAGCACAGCGTGAATTGGACCTAGTTTGTGCGGAGCGATACCTAGGATCTGGCCGGTTGGGCAATATTGCTTCAAAATTTCGGCCATACGAAATGATGGCTCGTCTAGGTGCTCTTGATTACAAATGAAGATGAAATTGGATTCGCCAGGAAACATATCCACGACATGCGCCACGATGGGCTTGCCGTCAATTTCAATCAATGGTTTGGGTGTCACGTATCCGGCGCGACGAAATCGCTCTCCGAAACCAGACATAGGAATCACAATTTGCACAGGATTTCACTTTTTATAGATGTTCCACTGTGAAGTGACTTCACAATTGGATGAGTCAGCACAGTTTTTTTGCAATAAAACTCTTTTTACCTTGAGGATGCACGGCATCTTACCTCTGAATATCCTCTTTTATCCGGCTGAGTTAACCGGTTCCGGTCTGTGCCGCTTTCAGCGATTCAGCGTTTTTAGAGCCGTAAGTATCCGCTCAGCGGCCATGCCATCCCCATAAGGGTTATGCGCCTTAGACATGTGTATGTAAGCCGTTTCGTTACTCAACAGCTCTGTCACATGCCCCACGATTTTGGCGGTATCCGCGCCCACTAGTCTAACCGTACCAGCCTCAACCGCCTCGGGCCGTTCAGTCACCTCGCGCATCACCAGCACCGGCTTACCCAAGCTAGGTGCTTCCTCTTGAATTCCACCACTGTCAGTTAGCACTAGATAAGCATGCTTTAGCAAAAACACAAAAGGTTCGTATTCAAGCGGGTCGATCAGATGAATATTTGCGTGGCCGCTGATTAAGTCGTAAACC
This sequence comes from uncultured Alcaligenaceae bacterium, assembly GCA_937897265.1. Classification (GTDB taxonomy): domain Bacteria; phylum Pseudomonadota; class Gammaproteobacteria; order Burkholderiales; family Burkholderiaceae_B; genus Zwartia. The sequence continues at coordinate 728 of CALCPT010000713.1, read as the reverse complement.
GGCTTTTGTACGTTGGGGTTCAAGTGCACGGGGTACACAAAATGCACGTCTGGGTGGGATGCGGCCAATTGGCGAATAGCTTCACAAATTGCCAAGAAGCCATCGCCAAAGTTTTCGCGTCGGTGGCCTGTGATCAACACAAAGCGTTGTTGTGTCCAGTCGAAGGGTAGGCGTTGGTTTAAAAAGGTTTCGAGTTGGCCGCGTTTGGCGGGGTCGTTTTCAATGCGCTTAAGCACCCAAAACAGGGCGTCAATCACGGTATTGCCGGTGACGGTGATGTTTTGGTCAGGCGTACCCTCGTCTAAAAGATTTTGGCGGCTAGATTCGGTGGGGGCAAAATGCCATTTGGCGATCTTGCTGACCACCTGGCGATTAAATTCTTCAGGAAACGGCGACAGGATGTTGTGGGTGCGTAAGCCGGCCTCAACATGGCCGACAGGGATCCCAGCGTAAAAGGCTGCGGTAGCGGTGGCATAGGCGGTGGTGGTATCGCCATGCACCAATACGGCATCGGGCTGGTGGGTTTTGAATACATCGCGCACGCCCAGTAAGACGCCGCTGGTGACATCAAACAAATCTTGCCCCGCACGCATCAAGTTCAGGTCGATATCGGGGGTGATTTCGAAGATATTGAGGACTTGATCCAGCATTTGCCGGTGCTGGGCGGTAACGCACACAATCGTTTCAAACGCCGGGTTGGCCTTAAACGCATGCACCAAGGGCGCCAT
>CALCPT010000712.1 GCA_937897265.1 uncultured Alcaligenaceae bacterium | reverse complement strand
ATCTGGGGTCAACTCACCTAAAGCACGCACAACATTACCGAACGCCACACCATCAGGCGCTTGAATGTTTTTCCAGACAGCCTGCGTTGCCGCATAGCCATGTAGTTCGCTAATCCACGCACTGCGATCTTTTTTCTCTGGCACCGTAGCGCATTCAGCGAACGCACGAATAAATTCTGCGCCGTGACACACCATCCCAACTTCTGGCTGAAAATTCTTACCGATCATCGTGACATCTGCGCACGCATGAATGAGTGTTTGATTTGGCCAGGGCGGCGTTGGGAATCTGTAATTTAAAGTCCCCCAGTCAGACAGGCGCGTGCCGATCGCTAACAGTAAATCTGCTTGCTCAAACGCTTTGACTTGCGTGGCAGAAGTACCTGTTCCGATGTCACCCGCGTATAACGGATGATCAGAACTAAAGACTCCGTGACGGCGAAAACCGATGACAACTGGAATGTTGTGTTTTTCAGCAGCTGCCCGCAGCGCGGCGCGCTGTTCATCAGTTGCAAAGTCGCCGCCCGCAAGTAGCAAGGGGCGCTCGGCTTTTGCTAAAAGTTCTAAGACACGCTGCATCGCCTTGGGCGTTGGCGCACTGCTCGCCACGACAGAGGAACGTGCCTTTACGTCGGGTAACTCGATAGGCAAAATATCTTCAGGCAAAGAAATCACCACGGGTCCTGGTGTACCACTCATCGCAACTGAGAAGGCACGCGCCATGACTTCGGGCACACGCGTCGGATCATTGATCTCGTACACCCATTTCGCAATACTGCCAAACATTTTTGAGTAATCGATTTCTTGAAAGCTATCACGCCCCACGTGCTGACGCTCGCCCTGCCCAATCATCAAAATCAGCGGCGTACCATCTTGTTGTGCGCTGTGAACCGCGATTGAGGCATTGGTAGCACCCGGCCCGCGGCTCACCATAAACACCCCGGGCCGACCGGTAAGCCGACCATCCGCCAACGCCATAAAACCCGCCGAACTTTCGTGGCGCGCAGTAATGGTGTCGATCTTGCTTGCGCCCAAGGCGTCAAGTAAAGGTAAGAAGCTTTCGCCGGGCACGCAAAATACCCTGTCAACTCCGTTGGCTTCTAAAAAAGATACTAACTGCTGTCCGGTCGTCTGCACAATACTCTCCAGTGAACGTCTTTGGCGTACCAAGTATGCCGTTAACAAAGTACGCCTTTAACAAGCGATACCTCTAACAATTTTTTCGTGAACAAGGTATACCGTGATCGAGATATACCGTTAACACGAGGTTTTGTAATATCCGGCTACTCAGCCGTAATCCCTAACTTTTTAATCAAACCCGCCCAATACTGCGTTTCAGCATCAATGAATTGTGCGGTCGAGGCAGGTGTCGAGTTGGTCAGTGGTTCAAAACCCAGTTCGATAAAACGAGCAAAATTTGCAGGGACAGCAATCACGCGATTTATCGCTTTGTTTAGGGTCTGAATGATTTCAGGCGAAGTGCCCGCTGGTACCAAAATGACTCCCCATGTCGAAGTCACAAACCCAGGGACTCCCGCCTCAATCGCAGTGGGCACCTTGGGCAAAAGTGGCGAACGCTTCGCCGACACAACGGCCAACGCTTTCAACGCACCCGACTCAATATATTGCGATGCGCTTGAGATCGAACCAAAGTGAAATTGTGTGCGACCAGCCAACAAGTCAACCAGGGCCGGGCCTTCACCACGATACGGTACGTGCGTCACAGTCAAACCGGTCTCAATCCGAAACTGCTCGGCATGTAAATGCATGGCGCTGCCGACCCCAGCCGAGCCGTACGACAAAGGCCCCTTCGCTTTCGCATAGCTAATGAACTCTGCAAGATTGGTTGCGGGGACCGACGGATGCATCAAGATCACTGGTGATGAACTCACCACGTGCGCGACCGGTGCAAAGTCTCGTTTGGCGTCATAGCGCAGGCTTTTATACAAACTCGGGTTCACGGCGAGACCCACTGTTGTAAACAACAAGGTGTATCCATCAGCGGGGCTACGCGCAACGTCTTCGGTACCAACGGCGGTGCCTGCACCGGCCTTATTTTCAACATAGACCGCCTGCTTGAGCTCGGCCGTGAGCCCCGTAGCGAGCAAGCGCGCTGCGATGTCGGTATTGCCCCCAGCGGCAAAAGGCACCACAAGACGAATTTGTTTAACAGGATAATCAGCGGCTTGTGCGGCCAGACCGGCACAACACAAGAGCAAGAGCGACACGAACCGTTGCTTCAGCATACTGAGCGTCTCCGTTTTTATTTTTTTCAACAGTCAGAGTCTAACTTGTTTGCAAGGCCTACTTCAAACCGTTGGATCGAGGCAGGCTTTGTTTGTCGGATTGACTCAAACCACACCCTCGAAGCGAGCTTCAGCTAATATATCCAACAACAAAATATCGCCCGTCAGACAACCGAAGTGAGACAACAGTGAATCCACCCAGCGTCGTGCCCCGTCCAGCAGCCACCGTGATCCTCGCCCGAGACACCAGTGACG
>CALCPT010000711.1 GCA_937897265.1 uncultured Alcaligenaceae bacterium | reverse complement strand
CGTGCGTTGGCACCTAAACCCGATATCCTGCTGCTCGACGAGCCTTTCTCTAATCTTGATGCAGACACACGTGAACGCTTAATCGTCGAGCTACGCACCATTCTGAAGCAGACGGGCGTCACCACGCTCATGGTGACCCATAGCCACTCTGAGGCTGTGGCGTTGGGCGACCGCATTGAGCGAATGGGATAGTGCTAACATTCTTCGCATCACTAGAAGGAGACAGATTATGGAACTACTACAAGGCCTACAGACTCGCCGCAGCATTCGAGGCTTTCAACCAAAGCCTGTGCCACAAGAGCTGATTCGTACCGTTTTAAGTGCCGCCGGTCGCAGCGCCTCTTACACCAACACCCAACCCTGGGAAGTCGCAGTTGTGACGGGTGCCAAGCGCGATGAACTGAGTGGAGTGCTCTACGAACTCGCTCGCTCAAACACTCCAACCAATTACGACGTCCTCACCCCGACTAGTTGGCCCGAAGCGCTTGAACAGCGTTCAAAAATTCACGGTGCACGTCGCTTTGAAGCCTTGGGGATTGGGCGTGGCGACACTGAGCGCAGAAACGAGTTGCGTCTGAAAAATTTTCAGTTCTTTGACGCGCCCTGTGCGATGTTTATGTTTATGGACAGCACCTTAGGGCCTTGGTCGACGCTAGATATGGGAATCTTTTTACAAGGGCTCACCTTGTCGGCTCACGGCGCTGGGCTCGGTTGTTGCCTGCAAGCGTCGCTCGCTGGTTACCCCGACGCCATACGCGATTGCTTGGGCATCCCCAACACCAAAAAATTAATCGTGGGGATGTCGATGGGATATCCAGATTTAGATGCGCCGCTGAACGCGTATCAAAGTACCAGAATGGAACTTGATGAGTTTGTGAAGTGGTACTAAGGCGCTCTGGCATGAGCTCGACACAACACTGCTCGACTTCGATGCCATAGCAGCAACCTTCACGACGTGCCTGCGCTCAAAATGACGTGCACGTCGTGGGGAGTTAAGTGAAACGCCTCGATGCTTAGAGACGCACAGTACTTTACTTCGGTATCAAACCAACATCTCTGACAAGACCTGCCACCATTACGGTATCTTGCTCGATCAACTTCATCAAAGGCGCAGCACCGCGCTGCGCTTGACTGGGCGCCTGCGCCGCCAACTGCGCGAGACGCTCTTTGAACTCGGGGCCATCGATCGCACTTGAGATTGACTCAGCCAAACGCGCAGCCACCGCTGGAGGCAATCCTTTCGGCGCAACGACGCCGTTCCAAATCGCCAGATCAAATTCAGGCAAACCACCCTCTTTAAAGGTCGGGACATCAGGCATTTGCGGCAAACGAGCGGGTGATGACACTGCAATCGCCAATATCCTCTTGTCTTGATGCAACGGCATCATCGCCACCGTTTGATCAAGCACCCCGTCCATTACGCCCGCCACGAGATCGGTAAGCGCAGGGCCAGAGCCGCGATACTGAACCAACTCACCCTTTGTTTTAGAGAGATGCAAAAACAGCGCTTCAGATAAATGCGCGGTGGTACCAGGCCCGCCCGAGCCTAAATTGATTTTCCCTGGCTCTTTACGCATGCGGTCAAGCAACTCAGGCAAGCTCTTGATGCCACTTTTATTACTAACGGCTAAGACCATCGGTACAGTTGCCACAAGCCCTATTGCATCAAGCTCTTTAATCGGGTCAACATTCGCAGTTGGGTGAAGGTGAGGAATAATCACCAAAGACATGTTGGTGAACATTAAAGTGTGACCATCCGCGGGGGCTTGGGTCAAACGTTTAAGCCCGACCAGGCCACCGGCACCGGTCGTGTTTTCAACGATCACCGTCTGCTTTAAGTCAGCCGTCATGGTCTTGGCCAAGAGCCTGGCCAAGGTATCAAGCGTGCCGCCTGGGGCCACGCCAACAATCATGGTGATCGACTTTGACGGGAAACTCTGCGCGATTGCAGAAGTAGAAAACATCAGCGCTGCAACAACGCAAAATAGTGTGCGAACCATGATTTGCCTCAAGATTATTATGTGTTTTTAGATTAGCACGGCTCAAGATGAAGATTTTGCGTTGCGCCGCAGCATATGGACTCCTCCTCACTGTGCGCTCAACTAACGTCAGCGTCACGTGTAATATTGTCCGGCACATTTCGTGCTCACACCTCTTTGCCCTTTCACACAAAGGCCACTCACGTGAACCAGCCCATCATTCTTTCTACCCAACCACTCGATTTGTATGCCGAACAAACGCTATCGCACTTTGGACAGTTTAAGGTCGCGGCGCAGCCCACGTTTGAGGGCTTAATGCACGAAATCGCCCCGGCCATTGGCTTGGTGGTGCGTGGTCAGGTGCAAATCACAGCCGCTCTTATGGATGCTGCCCCGAACTTAAAGGTGATTGGTCGCACCGGCGTTGGTTATGACACAGTGGATATCAACGCAGCGACTGAACGTGGCATTGCGGTGGTGTACACCCCAGGTGCAGGTGCCCGTGCGGTTGCTGAAGCAGCCTTTGCCTTCATGTTGGCCCTGTGCAAAATGATTGCGCACTGGGATCGCGAAACCAAGCGCGGTAACTGGCAGGCGCGTATCGCCTCGCAAGGCACTGACCTTGATCAAAAAACACTAGGCATTATCGGCTTGGGGCGTATCGGTCAAATTGTGGCCAAGATGGCAAAGCCTTTTGAAATGAACGTCATTGCGTATGATCCCTACCTTGACCCAGCGATTGCCAGTGCGCTTGGCGTCAAACTGGTTGGACTGGATACCCTCATGGCACAGGCAGATTACGTCACGTTGCACTGCCCACAGAACAATGAAACCATGGGGTTGATTAATCGTGCAAGACTGCAACGCATGAAGCAAGGTTCGTTCTTGGTGAACCTAGCGCGAGGCGGCGTTATTGAAAGCCTTGACCCCATTTACGAAATGTTGGTCAGCGGTCATTTACGTGGCGCCGCGCTAGATGTTTTTTTAGTCGAACCACCCGACCATACACATCCAATTTTTAGCCTGCAAAATTGTTTGGTGTCACCACACGCCATGGCGACTAGCGAGGGGGCAATGACACGAATCTACGAATCAATGGCAAACGACATGGCTGCAATTTTGAGCGGCACTACCCCTGAATTTGTCGTGAATCCAGAGGTCTTAAGCCTGTAAGCGTCAGAAAATTACCGTCGCGTGGCTAGCACACCCGATCCTGCAGGGCTGACCTCGTTCACTCGTGCTGGGTAACGAATCGATATGCAACCGCCGATTGGCACTCAGCGAGCATTCTTCCTGCGAACAATTTTGCAGGAAGAATGTGTTTGGTTTGACTAGCGCTAAGCTCAGAGCGTTGGGTAATCGGTGTAACCCTTGGCATCACCACCATAAAACGTTTTACGGTCGTATGGTGTCAAGGGTGCATTCAGCTCAAAGCGTTTGGGCAAATCAGGATTAGAGATAAAGAAGCGACCAAACGCAATCGCGTCGGCTTGGCCACTCGCGACGACAGCCTCAGCATCATCGCGACCATAGCCACCTGCTGAAATCACTTTACCGCCAAACATTGGACCAAAGAGTTTCGAGGTACTCGGTTGATCTTCAGCCACTTTATCCGTACCGCCCGCCATGGTTGAACGCGGCTCGATGAAATGCACAAACGCCAACTGCATTTTGCTTAACGCACCCACAAGATAAGTAAAGAGACCTTTCACATCGGTATCGGACAT
>CALCPT010000710.1 GCA_937897265.1 uncultured Alcaligenaceae bacterium | reverse complement strand
CGCGCTTTCATAGCGAAAAATGGATATATTCCATCGCGACGCCGCGAGCGATACGTCGATCCCATTGATCGCGTCATTCGGGCCGCTCGCCCCCCCAGCGAGACTGATGTTCAACTCCTAGAGGACACTTCTCGGCCAACCGAGTTGATTGGACGCCTGAGAATGAAAAAAGAGCTTGAACATAAAGTACTGCTCTTGATCGGTAGTGTGGGATCAGGCAAAACAACTTTCGTTGACCATCTTTATGAGCGCGCGCTTCCGCGGAATCTGGTCGCGGAGACCGTATGGTGCCGAATCGATATGAATGCCGCACCCGTGTCGCCGAGCGAAATTTATAACTGGCTTCGCAGCGCACTTATTCAGTCATGTAGAGACTCACTTCCCGATGACGATTTTGATGATCTTGAAACACTGCGACGTGTCTTCGCGGTTGAAATTAATCGCTTTAACAAGGGTGTCGGCAAGCTCTATGCTGGCCAACCAGACATTTTCAATGTCAAGCTCGCCGAGCACATTGAAGGAGTGCAAGGTGACTTGCACACTGTGGCGCAATCGCACGTTCGCTATTGTTGCGGCGACCTTGGCAAACTCTGCATTATTGTTCTCGACAATTGCGACAAGAAGACGCGGGATGAGCAACTTCTTATGTTTGAGGCAGCACAGTGGCTACAGAAAGAGTTCCGGGCCTTAGTAATGCTGCCTCTTCGCGATGAGACTTACGACAACCATCGCTCGCAGCCGCCGTTAGACACAGCACTAAAAGATATGGTTTTCAGAATTGAGCCACCACTTTTCCAGAGCGTGCTAGTCAGTCGCGTGCAATTGGCGTTGAATGAACTGAATCGTAACTCAAGCGAAAAGCTGCATTTCTCGCTTCCGAATGGCATCAACGTCGAATATCCAAAGTCTGATCAGGCGTACTACCTTACTTCGATTGTCAAGTCATTGTTCGAGCATGACCGATTCGTGCGCCGAATGATCGTAGGGCTCTCTGGGCGAAATATGCGGAATGCGCTAGAAATTTTTCTAGAGTTTTGTAATAGCGCTCACATCGGCGAAGATCAGATCTTCAAGATTCGACAGTCAGAGGGGCGACACACAATTCCGTTTCATCAAGTCGCAACAGTCCTTATGCGAATGAACCGGCGTTTCTACGATAGCGATCACTCCTACGTCAAGAATCTGTTTTCAGCTAACCGAGAGGATGCTCGTCCTATTTTTTTCTGTAGGTATATGGTCTTACGTTGGTTACGCGAGAAATTCCCATTATCGGGTACTGATGGACTCAAGGGTTATTACCCGAAGGGCCTCATCAAACAAGAACTCATTTCATATGGCATGTCTCCAGACATGCTCGACCGAGAGTTCAACTATCTCTTAAGCAGCAAATGTATCTTAGCCGAACATTTGCGGATTGATTCAGTTTCAGACGAAGATTTGGTCCGCATAGGTCCAGCAGGATTCGTGCACCTTGATCTCGTAGGCAACGTAAGTTATCTAGCGGCGGTGGCGGAGGATACATTCTTTGCCGATCGTCTTCAGGCTGAGCGTGTGGTTGCACGAATCCGAGACACATCGACTCACCTGCACATAAAGACTGCGGTGGACAACGCATCCGAAATAGTCGAGTACCTGCAGGAAGTTCGTAACTATGTGCAGCCGCCGAACGGTTCGTTCCTGGCAGAAGATCGACTTGCCATCCTTACCGATATTGGCGAAGCCACCGAGGCGTTAGCCCGGGTTAAGCGCAATCTCTCCTGGGATCCTTGGCTTGACTGTCAAACGCGGATGCCACGTGGTTCACGGCATGCAGCGCAGGTTGTAAATATAGTTGCTTTTGGGTGCTTTGTGGAAATGCCTGATGGTTTACACGGGCTTGTGCACTCCTCAAATATGAACGGTTTCGAGATTGGACCGGGAGATCGCGTTGAAGTCGAAGTCAAATGGATTGACGCCATTCAGAGGAAGATGAGCTTGATTTTGACCAATGTGCTTCAGGAGGACGCTGGGGATCTTTTTGGGCCGGCCGCACTTTGATTGTTGGGGTGCTGCTGCTCTGCAGCCTCAAGACTAAGGTCTGATGTCAGTTGATAGAAAAATATAGCTTTCAGATGATCCTATTGATATGGCGAATAGCCGCTATGGGCCGTTTCCTGCTTGACTGTACTTATCAGATCAATTCTAGATTTATACAGATTAAGTTACAGCCCAAAGTAACAGTGTTTAAGATTGCACCGGGCGTTGTGTAACTCATTGCAACCAATCCACGGATCCAATCCGTACACCTAGTCGCCGCCCATCGCCATTCATTCCAATGTTACGCGGGATAAAGCATCGATCAAGCTTAAGCTCTACGCGATAGTCCCTTCCGGATACCACTCCATCAGGTAGCATCAGCTTAAGCACTTGGGGCTCGTTTTTGCTTAACGACAGATCCTGCTTTAATACGGCCGCGTAGTTGTGATCAACAAGTGTTAAGGTCGCTTGTAGGGGGCGCAGCCCAACATCCGGCTGTGTACTGATGAGACCAATGCGAACTCCTTGAGAGCCCTTTGGCATGGCGACCACGTACAGACCAGAGGTCCAGCCATCTGGGTCGAGTCGTCTAAATTTTGAACATTGAAGGTCTGCTTGAAATACTTCGCTGCGAAGTGATTGGTAGACCTCTTTAGCAAACAAACCGACGAGTATGAATGCAGAGGCGCCCAAGAGCGTCACCCGCCAAATTCTTGATTCTGGAATCCATCGCAAGAAGCTCTTGGTCACTAAATGTGCGCCACCGGTGGCGTGAGGGGCTGATGTTGAAGTCTCGCCGCGATCCGAATGCTGCTCTTGCTCAGCCTGCATACAGGCATACATTAAGGCCAAGAAGGCTGCTGCAATTAAGAGATTCTCTCGAACTAACATTGAGTGTGAAAATAGATTCCCTGCAAACACGGCAAGCAGTGCAACCCCTGCTGGAATCAACGGGCGCTTGTCTTGCATTTTAAATATCGGATAAAAAGCCAAAATCAAAAATGCCACAAAACCGACTAAACCATTCTCAACCAAAATCTGTAAAAAGTAATTGTGCGCGTTTTCCCCGTTTTGTTGAATGCTTAAAAAGAATGACTGCGTAATGTCGAAATTGGCCGACTGCCGATAAAATTCAGCCTGGCCGAGACCGAAAACTGGAAACAACATAAACAGCAAAAAGCCAGCTCGATAGACCTCAGGGCGGTAGGATAGCTTGTAATTAAAAGTGTAAAAATCAGGGATGCCAAGCTGTTGAATCGCTTGCAGTAAAGATCGGAAGAGCGTCGTGTAGGGAAAGAGTGTCTTCGCCTGTGTAGATC
>CALCPT010000709.1 GCA_937897265.1 uncultured Alcaligenaceae bacterium | reverse complement strand
AGATGTTACTAAAGTAATGATTGGATACGTTAGTGACTGCTGTACTTTTCTTCGCAACTCAATCTGAGCTTCCAGTTGTTGAAGCTGGCGCGCGAGGTAGTGCAATGAGCAAGACCCGCCTTGCAAGTGAATCCCTGGCTGATCGCCTCAGACGCATCAACCGCAACATCCTGTTCACCTGCCTGGGCTCGCCCACCAAGCCGGTGTTCGACGTCACGGGCCCGATCGCGCTGCAGCAGGGCGACAAGATCATGCTGTGCTCGGACGGCCTGTGGGGCAGCCTGAACGACAACGACATCGTGCGCCAGCTCAACGCCAAATCGGTGTCCGAAGCGGTGCCCGACCTGGTGGAGAACGCGCTGCGCAATGGCGGTGAGCACTCCGATAACGTCACCGTGATCGCGCTGGAGTGGGAAACGCCCGACTCGTTCGAATCGACCCGCGGCGTGTCCACCGACAGCATCAACGACGGTGTGTTCGCCTCGACCATCCAGGCCGGCGTGCTCGACACCATGGTCGAGGACCTCGACGACGCGGCCATCGAGCGCTCGATTGCCGAGATCAACGAAGCCATCCGCCGCTCAGCGGCGCGAAAGAACTAAACCAATGACCGATTTCAAACGCAGCGGCAACCGTGCCGCAGACCAGTTGCGCCCCGTGAAGATCACGCGCGGCTACACGATCCACGCAGAGGGCTCGGTGCTGATCGAGTTCGGCGACACGCGCGTGCTGTGCACGGCGTCGGTCGAAGAGAAGGTGCCGCCGCACAAGCGCGGCAGCGGAGAAGGCTGGGTCACCGCCGAGTACGGCATGTTGCCGCGTTCAACACACACGCGTTCTGATCGCGAAGCGGCCAAAGGCAAGCAATCGGGGCGTACGCAAGAGATTCAGCGACTGATTGGGCGTAGCCTGCGTGCGGTCATGGATATGTCGTTATTGGGTGAACGCACAATTCAGATCGACTGCGATGTGCTTCAGGCTGATGGTGGCACGCGCTGTGCGAGTATCACCGGCGCTTGGATTGCTGTCGCGGATGCGGTTGATGGCTTACTGGCCAAAGGGTTGCTGACGCAAAATCCGCTTAAAGATTCGGTCGCTGCGATCTCGGTCGGTATGGTCGATGGCCGAGCCGTACTGGATTTGGATTACCCAGAAGACTCGGGCTGCGATGCCGATATGAATGTGGTGATGACGGGTGCTGGGCGCTACGTTGAAGTGCAGGGCACGGCAGAGGGTCACACCTTTGACCGCACCGAGCTCAATACCTTGCTGCAACTGGCCGAGAAAGGAATTAGCGAGCTTGCGCAACTGCAAGCGAGTTCACGCGCCTAAGCCGTCACTTGTATGGATAGGCACGGTGCTCGCGTCGTGCCTATCATTTGAGCGGGTCAGTTTGAGTGCGACCATGGTCGCGCTCGAGCTTAGACCTTAAATCGTACGGCCACCGTCAACCGGTAATTCGACTCCGGTTAAAAACGACGCCTCGTCAGAGGCTAAAAACACCGCTGCATTGGCGATGTCTCGCGGCTGACTCATACGGCCCATAGGGATGGTGGCAATAAAGCGTGCGCGATTCTCAGGGGTATCGGGTACGCCCATAAAATCACCGAGCATGGCTGTGTCACCGATCACTGGACAGATCACATTGACACGGATGTTGTCTGGGGCCAACTCGACGGCAAGCGATTTGGTCAACAGGTTTGCTGCGCCTTTTGACGCGTTGTACCAAGTTAAGCCTGGCCTGGGTCGAATCCCAGCTGTTGAACCTGTGTTGATAATGCAGCCTGATTTTTTCTGGCGCATCAGCGGCACGACGGCGTTGATCATGTGATAAATGGCTTTGACGTTAACGTCAAAACAGCGATCAAAAGAGGCCTCGTCAACGTTCAGAAATGGCTGATTCTTGTGGGTGTAGCCCGCATTGTTGACGACGATATCAACGCCACCAAACGTGCTCACCGCTAAGGCAACAGCGCGGTCAACATCGGCGCGCTTGCTGACGTCGCATTTCACGGCCACCGCCGCAGCGCCAAGTTCTGCGGCAACCTTTTGTGCACCGGCTTCGTTGAGATCAGCGATTACAACTTTTGCACCTTCGCGCACATAGCAGCGCGCGATTTCAGCGCCAAAGCCGCTTGCTGCGCCCGTGACGATTGCTACCTTATTGTTTAAACGCATGGCGTTGACATCCTCTGTTGATGGTGTGAACGAGGGCTTGCAACCCTCATCCTAGGGAGCCCTTTGGTCAGGCCTTGGCCAAAATGTCGCCAAGCACGTTTTGCCCACGAATACCCCAAACCGTTTGAATCAATGCTTTGACTTGGGCTTCAGTGGCAGCACCTTCATAGGTACCCAAACGCATCGCTTTGAATTCGATCTCGTCGCGCGACAAGGTATTGCCTGGATCGCCTTTCGGTTCATCCACCCGACCTGTCACTGAACGACCGTCGGTCGTTTTAACGGTGACCTTTCCGATCCAGCGCTGTGGGTAGGCGGTGTCGACCTCTTCGTCAAGTTCCATGGTGACGCGATCGCGAAAGTTGGCGACAGCTGCGTCTTTTAACGCACCATCAAAACCGGCTAAGTCGGCTGAGTTACGCAGGGCGATCAACGCCAACACTGTGCCCATCGAAAACTTCGATTGATGCACGGTTTGTGGATCTGTGACGGGGCCCAACACATCAATTGCGCCTTGGTGGACATGTGTGACCACCGAGGCGACGTCGCCTGCTTGTAACCCATGCTGCTTCATGGCCTGTTGTAACGCATCAGCGGCAGGGTGGGTGTGACGGCAAGAGGCGTGAAACTTAAATGAGGTTTCAGGCAAGGCCCAGCGGGTGCCCAAGCGATCAACTAGTTTGGCTGGATCGGCGTCGGTTGACATGCCAGCAGCCATACCTTGAGCACCTTCAAGAATGCGGCGCGCACCGGTAAACCCATCAAGCGCTAAATAGGCAGACGCTAAGCCGTTTGCGGCAGCGTGAGCGGTGTGCAATTGCTTCGAATCGGCCGCATCCCGCAAAAACTCCCACAGACCAGCGGCCTGCGTGCCGGCCGAACCGATCGCGTTCAGCATTTGCTCGGGGTTGAGCTTGAGCAAGCGACCGACCGTAACGGCGGCGGCAACAGTTCCTGCAGTACCTGTTGTATGAAAAATCTTGTAATGCGAACGTCCTAAGAACTCACCAACCCGGATGCCAACTTCATATCCAACAACTGAGGCTGTGATGAAGTCTTTGCCCGAGGCCCCAATGGCTTGAGCCACGGCCAAAGCGGGTGGGAAAATCACAGCAGCAGGATGAAACACCGAACCGTTGTGAACGTCGTCTTGTTCGACTACGTGGGCCGCCGCCGCATTCACCATTGCCGCAAACATAGGTGAAGTCTTACGACGGTTGACGAAATCTTCTGATTTGCCGTCAGCAGGGCCCATCAGTTGGGCGTATTTGGCCATTGACTTGACTGCGCGCGCACTTGAACCTGCCAAAATCGAGGCCATCGTGTCTAGAAATAAATCTTCACAGCGCAAACTGACAGCTTCGGGAATATCGCTGTATTGAAGTTGCGAGGCAAAGGTTGCGAGCTCTGCGCTTGGATGTAGCACGAGGGGTGAGGCTGAAGAGCGAACGGCAGTCATGTCTATCACCTATTAAAACGAACGAGGAAGGCCGAGCACGTGTTCGGCGACATAAGACAAAATCAAATTGGTTGAAATCGGAGCAACCTGGTACAGACGCGTTTCACGGAATTTGCGCTCAACGTCATACTCACACGCAAAACCATAGCCACCATGAAATTGCAGGCAAGCGTTAGCGGCTTCCCAGGAGGCATCAGCGGCCAACAACTTGGCCATATTGGCTTGGGTACCGCAAGGTTGTTTGTTGTCAAACAAACGGCAAGCCTCATAACGCATCAGGCTAGCAGCCTCGACGTTAATAAACGAACGGGCAATTGGAAACTGCACGCCTTGGTTTTGTCCGATCGGGCGGCCAAACACAATGCGATCCTTCACGTATTTGGAGATGCGATCGACAAACCAATAGCCATCGCCAATACACTCGGCGGCGATCAGCGCGCGCTCGGCATTCAAGCCATCAAGAATGTATTTGAAACCTTTGCCTTCTTCGCCGATTAAGTTTTCGGCGGGGATTTCGAGGTTGTCGAAAAATAATTCATTGGTTTCA
>CALCPT010000708.1 GCA_937897265.1 uncultured Alcaligenaceae bacterium | reverse complement strand
CGTGCAATCTCTTGTCGAAATGTATAAGTCTCAAGCTCAGATCCTTTACACACCGCAGAACTTGAAGGTGAAACATTTGAGCTTGATTCGTGCACAAGATATGCATGAAAGCTTTCTTGAAGGTATGCCAGAAGATATGAAAAATGATCCTCTGTTAGGTTGGGCTAAATTTAGTGTAGAAACGCCAACGTTAAAGTATGTGTCTGGCAATCATTTAACGATGATGCAACTTCCTCATGTCAAACTTCTGGCATCGGCCATCAATCAAACTTTGACTCGCTCGACTGAAGACTTTTTATGAATCGTTCACCCAACCAAGCAACGGATTCCTCATCAGAAAATGAGGCGAAGCTAAAGCAGGCGTTACGCCAGGCGGCCGCGTCAATTAAAGAATTGATTGCTGAAAACGACGCACTTAAGCAAAAGAGCCCCATTGCGATGATCGGCATAGCCTGTCGGTTTCCAGGTGGCGCCGATACGCCCAGTAAATTCTGGGATCTGCTGACTGAGGGTGTTGATGCGATTGTTCAAGCGCCACCCTCTCGCTGGGAAGCTTATAATTTCCTAGACAAAGACCTGAAAACCCCCGGTAAGATGTATACCGCTCAGGGTGGCTTTCTAGAACAAGATATCGAGCAATTTGATGCTCAATTCTTTGGTATTTCGCCCAATGAAGCACGGGCGATGGATCCGCAACACCGCTTGCTGTTAGAGGTCAGTTGGGAAGCGCTTGAAAATGCATTTCAAGTTCCAGAACAATTAAAATTCAGCAGAACCGGGGTCTATGTTGGCATTTCAGGGGATGATTACGCATTAAATCACCGCCATTCTGCGCGCCCTGAAACAATCGATGCATACTCGATTACGGGGTCAACGTTCAGTACAGCTGCGGGTCGGATCTCTTACATCTTTGGTCTTCAGGGCCCTTGCATGGCTCTTGATACCGCCTGCTCTTCATCTCTTGTCGCAATTCACCAAGCGGTAAAAAGCTTACAAAATAAAGAATCAAACTTAGCTCTTGCTGGTGCTGTAAATCTTATTTTGCATCCCTATATGCATATAGGGTTTTCAAAATTGCAAGCCATTTCGCCTGACGGTCGCTGCAAGACGTTTGACGCAAGCGCTAATGGCTATGTTCGTGGTGAAGGCTGTGCAATGATCGTCTTGAAGCGTCTCGAAGACGCAGAGAGAGACGGTGACCGCATCCTTGGCATCATCAAAGGGACCGCCATTAACCAAGACGGTAAAACTAATGGTCTTGCCGCACCAAATGGCAAAGCTCAACAAGCCGTCATTCGCGAAGCGCTCGCCGATGCCAACCTCAGTCCCAATGCTGTGGACTATGTTGAAACGCATGGCACTGGGACGATACTCGGTGATCCCATTGAGGTAGAGGCGTTATCCGCCTTGTACGGACATAATCGAGATAACGATTTGCTTCTCGGATCTGTCAAAACAAATATCGGCCATCTCGAACCGGTTGCTGGAATGGCGGGTTTGTCCAAAATCCTCCTCTCGCTCGAACACGATCGCATACCTAAAAATCTACATTTCAACTCTCCGAATCCGCATATACCTTGGGATTCAATTCCACTGCAGGTGGTGAACGAGTCGGTTGCTTGGAAAAAAAATGACCTGCCAAGGGTTGCGGGGTTAAGCTCGTTTGGGTTTAGTGGAACCAACGCTCATTTAATTATTTCTGAATACACAGAAGAAGAACGCCCAGAGGTCCCTAGCACTGATCAGTACGAGATTCTAAATATTTCAGCACAAGATACTAACGGTCTAGCCGATTTAGTTACCCGTTACTTATCCTTATTAAATGCGGGCAATCTGAGCGTAAAAGACTTATGTCATTCAGCCAGCCTCGGTCGAACGCATTGGCCTTATCGCCTCTCTGTCATTTGTAAAAAGCGAGAAGATTTAATCGAAGGCTTGAAATCCTATTTGGATGGCACAGTCAATTCAAATGTTCAATTCGGTCACGTTGCTGCTCAGCAACCCAAGGTCGCCTTTCTTTTTACTGGACAGGGATCTCAATATGCAGCCATGGGTGCGCATCTATACGCCACAGAAATTGTTTTCAAAACGGCTTTTGACCGCTGCGACGAAATTCTTCAATCACTGACGCAGCAGTCGATTAACTCTATTATTTTTGAACAACGTTCTGACAGTATTCACGAGACTGGTATCACCCAACCCGCACTGTTTAGTCTTGCTTACTCGCTATGCCAACTTTGGTCGGCATGGGGAATTAAGCCACAGACTGTGATGGGACATAGCGTTGGCGAATATGCTGCAGCATGTTCGGCCGGAGTGTTTAGCTTGGAAGATGGCCTAAGACTCATCAGCAAACGAGCTGCTCTGATGCAAAGCCTACCGACGGGTGGTGGAATGGCCGCCCTTTTTTGCTCTCGAGAAACGATCACTCCTTTCTTAACTGGCTATCAACAACAAGTTGAGATTGCCGCTGTCAATAGTCCCAAGCAAATCCTTGTCTCTGGGGATAAGGAAGCCATCGTACGTCTTTGCACAGAGTTAACCTCGGCTAAAATTGACAGCCATATTCTGACAGTTTCGCACGCCTTCCATTCATACTTGATGGACGATATTTTGTCTGAATTTAAGTCAGAAGCTGAACGGATTCAATACAACAAACCGCAGCACTCAATTGTTTCAAATCTTTCCGGTAAAGAAGCGAACGACACACTCTTTAACAGCCAATATTGGGTAGAGCACATTCGTCGACCGGTTGAATTCTCAACCGGGATGCAAACTATTGAAGACAAAACGATCGATGCTTATATTGAAATTGGACCTGAACCGATTTTGCTTGGCCTCGCCAAGCAAAATACTGCACGAACACCGGTTTGGCTTGCCAGTCTAAGAAAGTCGGTGCCAGACCAATTACAAATGTATCGTGCGTTAGCAGGCTTGTATGTTTTAGGCGCTGAGATTCAATGGAAGAACGTCTTCGCGAACAAACAGGCCAAATGGTCGTCTATCCCAAATTATCCGTTCCAAAGAAAAAAACACTGGCAGGCGATCACGCACAGGCAAAGTGAACAACCAGTGCAAAGAGCGAACGGTGCCGGACCCTTTGCGCTTCGTTACACAGAATCTCCTTTGCTTGCCTGGAATATCGTCAGCGGCAACTTGAGCGGTCAAGCACTCCCCCTTTTGAATCAACATCAAGTATTAGGAAAAACTATTTTTGCGGCGGCGAGCTACATTTCGCTGCTTGTTGAAAGCGCACAACTCTATTCAAAGGCTGCGAGCCAAACGCTCGCCGCTCTGACCATCCGTAATGTTTTGTTCGAGCTGCCGCTTATCATTCCTGAGGTTGGATCAAAAAATATTCAATTGGCAATAGAAAACAATGACTCTTCAAGCAAAAAATTTAAACTGATTAGCCTCGACACCTCAGATTCTGCAGCCTACTCAACGCATGCCTCAGGCTTAATCGAGATCAATCTCAACACACCTGCATCCAACAGTAAATATTCACGCACAAGCTTTGAACAGTCTTGGCAAACACTTTCAACCGCCATCTCAAAAAAGCAAATCTATCAACAACTTGAAAATAGTCAAATCAGGCTCGGAGATTCACATCAATGGTTAAACGAAATCCGACTCA
Source organism: uncultured Alcaligenaceae bacterium (assembly GCA_937897265.1). GTDB lineage: Bacteria > Pseudomonadota > Gammaproteobacteria > Burkholderiales > Burkholderiaceae_B > Zwartia. Next base: position 1,053 of record CALCPT010000708.1, on the reverse strand, counting down.
ACGATAGCTTCGCGTTGGCAACCTTATCAATGCCACTAAGCATCGATAGTCACGCAAATATGCACGATGGATTCACACTACATCCAGGGCTTCTAGATTCGTGTTTTTGTTTATTTGCTTGCCTCATCAACCCAGACGGGGAAAAAACGCTGGTGCCCTTTGCCATCGAGTCGTTTCATCTGAATCAACATATTACCGGCACACAGTTCTTTGCGATTGCAACGCTGAGAGATCGGCTCAATGCGTCGGGCAAAACAATTGGCGACATCGATCTCTTTGACGATCGTGGACAATTAATCGGACAGTGTCAGGGGCTCGAAGGTCGTGAGGTCAGCTTAGATAGCTTAGAAAGATTACTGCAAGATACGCGTCACTCACTGTCTTATCGACAAGATTGGGAACACCAAGAATTAACAAGCTCTAGCAGCCCCACTTCGATTTGGATTGTATTGTTTGCAACGGATCAAGAGTTTGACAATGTACTTTGTCTGCAACTTCGCGCGGCGGGCCATCGCGTCACAGTGATCAAACAAGGCATGGCTTTCAAGTCGCTTGATAGAGACTCTTTCTCAATTAATCCGAACGTGAAAGAGCAGTTTGTACAACTTGCCGACGCTCTGCGTGATGCTGACAACGTCTGCACAAGCATCATTTATGGATGGGGACTGAATAAAGCAGACTCTTTAGAAGACGCGAATCGACGCTCGATTGAGCCTCTACTGTATACGCTTCAGACGCTAGTTGGCACTGCCTCTGAGAATGCCTATCAACAATTATTCATTCTGACCGCAAACGCGCAGCTGCTTTCTGCTGTGGGACGTGAAGATTTTATCAATCTACAACAGTCAATTCTATCGGGTTTTGGAAAAAACATACCCCTTGAATATTCTCACCTGAAATGTTCAGTCATCGATTTAGATTTAACCGCAAGCGCGTCTGACAATAGTCAATTCGTCTGCCAACACGTTGCACAATCTGTAGCGCAAGCCTGTCGCCTGACGATACCGGCGTCTGGCAGTTTGGGGGACTTAGCTTGGCAGGCCTGCGAGCGCG
>CALCPT010000707.1 GCA_937897265.1 uncultured Alcaligenaceae bacterium | reverse complement strand
GGCGTTCAGTACGAATACTTGAGGTGGGTTTGATCGCCAAACTCACCGTAATGGGCTGCCCAGTCGAGATCCCACCCAGCACCCCACCGGCATTGTTGGTTAAAAAGCCCTCTGGCGTAATCTCGTCACCATGTTCTGAGCCGCGCTGCTCAACGCTTTTGAAGCCGGCGCCGATCTCAACGCCTTTCACCGCGTTTAAACCCATCATCGCGTGGGCAATGTCTGCATCAAGTCGGTCATAGATAGGTTCGCCCCAACCCGCTGGCAAGCCTTCGGCAACCACTTCGATTCGCGCACCAACCGAATCGCCATCGCGTCGCAACTGATCCATATAGGCCTCAAGCTCAGGCGTACTGGTGTCATTGGCAGCATAAAAAGGATTATTTGGGACATGATCCCAACTCACAAAAGGCATCGCGATGGGCCCCAACTGGCTCATGTAACCCCGCACCTTGAGCCCAAAGTGCTCAGACAGCCACTTTTTGGCGATCGCGCCGGCAGCTACAGTTGGCGCCGTTAGGCGAGCCGACGAACGCCCACCGCCACGCGGATCACGCTCGCCATACTTATTGAAATAGGTGAAATCCGCGTGCCCTGGCCGAAAAGTGTCCGCAATGGCGCTGTAGTCTTTACTGCGGGCGTCAACGTTACGAATCAACAACGCAATCGGTGTGCCGGTGGTTTTGCCCTGATATACCCCCGACAAAATCTCAACCTGATCGGCCTCTTGACGCTGCGTCACGTGACGCGAGGTACCGGGGCGACGACGATCAAGTTCAACTTGAATATCTTGTTCGCACAGTGCCAAGCCTGGTGGGCAGCCATCCACGACACAACCAATCGCGGGGCCATGCGATTCACCGAAGTTAGTCACACAAAATAGTGTGCCGAGCGTATTACCAGACATAGGCGACAAGTACCGAAAAAATGAACAGAGTCAGGTCGTGCCTACCCCCTTTGAAAGGACTGGGCAACCTGCAAAATGACATTATTGCATCACTCAGGGCAATTGACCGCTACACACGATGCCTCTGCCAGAGAGGCGACAGCGTCAGCCTCTTGCCCCCGTCGATGCCTTACGAAGAGCAACTCACCTCTAAATGCGGAGCCCCAGCTGGTGGTGCGGCGGCGTAGGCCTCTAAGCCCACCCGAGCGGTAAACGGGTCGCGCAAAAGCTCGTATTGACGTTGCACTTCGCTAAAGTCGCCCTTCTCGGCGGCTTCAATCGCCTGCTGTGCGATGTGATTTCGCAGCACATACAGTGGATTCACCGCCAGCATGCCGGCGACCCGCTCTTGCCAGTGTTGGGTGGGATCCGAGCCTAGTCGAGCGCTGTAACGGTCAAGCCAGGCCTGAGCGCCGGCACGATCGACAAACAAATCCACAAAAGGAACCAGATTGGTGTTTACCGTGCCGCCCAAATCTCGCTCAATCTGCTCTTGCGACGCTTTCGTCAAGCCTGGCGCGTAAGCCAGTTGCCTGAAAGTCAGCGTAAAGTCTGCATGACTGGCTTGCATCAGGCTCCAGAGATCGTCGATGAGCGTTTCGTCACCCGACTGCCACGTGCTTAAGCCCAACTTTTGGCTCATGCGAGTTTGCATCGCATTCAAAAAGCAGCCTTCGTATTCATCCAACGCCGCCTTTAGAGGTTCGGTTTCGGGCACAATTTCGTGCAGGCTATTCGCGAGTTGATATAGGTTCCAGTGCGCTACAGCCGGTTGAGCGTGCCAGGCATAGCGACCACCGC
>CALCPT010000706.1 GCA_937897265.1 uncultured Alcaligenaceae bacterium | reverse complement strand
ATCCAAATCAGCCCTAAAAATAGAATAATGAACGGCAGATCAGTCAACGCCACTAGCGAAGCGGATGAGAAGAAATCGCGCAATGCTTCAAAATCACGCATCGAACTCACAAATACGCCAATTGACTGCGGACGATGCTCTAGCCTGATATTCATGACTTCACGCAGCAGGGTTGCGTTAATCGCCATATCCGCATTTTTGCCACCGAGATCGACTAAACGAACCTTAAGCCAGCGCATTAAAAACTCGAGCAGCGCTGCAATTAAGGTACCGATCGCAAGCGTCCAAAGCGACATATAGGCTTGGGTCGGTACAACCCGATCGTACACATTCATTGTGAAAAAGATCGAGGCTAAGGCTAAGACGTTGGCCAGCACAGTTGCCACCATCGATTCGATGTAGAAACCTCTAAAGCGCCATAAGGTACCCCAAAACCAATCAAAGGCCGCTCCCTTAAACGGAACTAAGTGCTTTGCTTTTTGATCTTGCCCTGCCTTGACAACCAAAATCTCGCCGGTAGACAGTTCTTCGATTTCAGATACGGTCATCGCGACATCTGTCGCGCCCGATTCAGGCAACAGAATCTTAACGGTATCGTCGTTGACTTCTCGTAAGACACAAGCTCGCCCGTCGATGAACGGTACGACTACAGGCAAAAGATAACTTGGGTACTGAGTCGGCCGACTTCGAGCCCAAGCAGCAAGCATGCCATGTTTACGCGCAAGCTCTGGATATGACTCAACAGGAATCAAGCCATCATCGTCAACAGCGAACGAAGACCGTAACGTTTCGATAGGCACCGCGCGAGACAGCAACGCTGCAACGAGCGTCAAGCACTCTAGTAAAGCATCTGTCTGAGGTTTAGCCGAGGTGTTCAATACACACTCAGCCAAATTATTGTCGCGCATTCAATACTAAGAAAAAATTTCATGAAAAATTTATGCATTGTGATCTTATGTTTACTCGGTATCATGTTGTAAAAATCGACTGATTATTGATAGCCATGTAAACATTCGTCGATACCCTTAACGTAGTTCTTTCTAAGTTGCCTGTCACGTGAACATTCTTTTCATTCATCAAAATTTTCCGGGGCAGTACAAACTACTTGCTCAGACACTTGCAACTAGAAAAAGCGAACACCGTATTGTCTGCCTCGGTGATGCCAAGAACTTAGCCTCGCTGAAGGTACCGCAAGGCCTAGAGGTTTTAGGCTATCAAGCTCGCGAAGATACCCCCTCGCCGGCTCATCACTACTTGCACTCAACTGAAACTGCAAGACGACGTGGGCAAGATGTTGTTCGAGCTTGCCAACAACTTAAATC
>CALCPT010000705.1 GCA_937897265.1 uncultured Alcaligenaceae bacterium | reverse complement strand
ACGACGCTCTTCCGATCTGGCATCTTGATTAGTGATTTAAATGATGTCCGTCATGCGATCGATTGGTATTCGCTTCGTGGGTATCCTCATTTAAAAATTTATAACTCTTTTCCAAATGAATTGATACCCGACACGATCTCGTATGCGCACCGTAGAGGTTTGAGGGTGAGTGGACACGTACCGGCATTTTTGCGAGCAGATGATGTCGTCGAAGCTGGTTTTGATGAATTGCATCATATCAATCAGGTCATGTTGAATTTTTTATCGACGCCGCAAACGGATACCAGAACGCTCGAGCGGTTTTATATACCAGCCGAGAAGGGTGGGACGCTTAATTTAGACTCATTAGAGGTACAAGAATTTATAGAAAAACTGCGAGATAAAAACATTGTGGTGGATCCTACCCTCGCTACCTTTGATTTTATTAAGCAGCGCAATGGCGAAGTTGCTGATCCCTACAAAACGATTGCGGACTTTATGCCGCCTGATGTCCGTCGTGGCTTTAAAGCATCGACGATGAAGATTCCTGACGACAGGACAGCCAAACGCTATGAAGCTTCGTATAAAAAAATGATTGAATTGGTCGGGCGTTTGTATCGCGCCGGGGTGCCTATTGTTGCCGGAACAGATGCCCTTGCCGGGTTTACGCTGCACAGCGAGTTGGCGTTATACGTGAAAGCGGGTTTGACGCCCGCTCAGGCCATCCAGGTGGCGACCTATAACGGTGCCAAATATACCAATACCCTAAATGACAGAGGGACGATATCGGTTGGTAAGTTCGCAGATTTGATTTTGGTGGACGGAGATCCGACCCGAAACATTGAGGACATTAGAAAGGTTGCTGTGGTGATGACGCGCGGAAAATTGATCTATCCTAACGAGATTAATCAAGCGCTGGGTGTTAAGCCTTTCGTCACGAATCCGCCTAAATTGCGTCGCTTGAACTAACGCATTCAGTGCCGTGGTTGAACAGCTTCAGGCGGGCAAAGGCGTGGCGCGTTTTACCAACGCGCTAAGCCACTAGCGTGGCATATTCTGCATGGCGTTGAATGTACACGGCGGCATAACTGCAGCGTGGGACCACCTTCCAGTGCTGCGCGCGCGCGTACTCCAGCGCAAATTTAGTGAGTTGAGCGGCCAGACCACGACCACCCAAGGCGTCAGGAACACCAGTATGCGTGATTGTCATGCTCTGATTTTGCAGGGTGTAATCAAGCACGCACCGCAGTCCATCGACGAATAAAAAAAAGCACTGTTTCGACGTATCGTGTTGGATGGCGGGAGTTATGTTGGTATTCATTTCGAGATCCCAATAATCAGCAAAGCCCAAAGGGTCAACATGGCAATCATGCCGATAAAGCACCCGCCCCAAAGCCCCACAATCGGCCACTTCACGTTGGTGGGAATATCTTGCGGGTCAATGTGCTTTAACAACTGATTCGCATTGCCCGCAATCCATGTTTTGGATCTTGGAAACGCAATACGTAAAAAGTAATCCAGCACGATCGTCATCTTGATCGAAAAAGAATATTGGTTGAACGTGCGCTGCGCTAAGTAAGGATGCTTGAATAATTCGTTGGCGTAACGAATTTTGAAGAGCAATAGATACGCGCCCGAAACAAAGAACACCATCGCGCAGGTGACAAACAGCGTGAAGGTAAAACTTAAGGTGACTGGCAAATACTCCGACATCAGAACAACCCGCCGCCAGGTACGCGAACCCAACCTTCCATCAACACTCGAGCGCTACGACTCATAATGGCCTTTGTCACTGTCCATTCGCCATTGACTTGTTTTGCTTGCGCACCAACCCTCAAGGTGCCCGAAGGGTGGCCAAAACGCACTGCTTCAAGATCGCCGCCCCCAGCCGCTAAATTCACCAGCGTGCCTGGTATGGCAGCTGCAGTGCCAATCGCCACCGCAGCTGTGCCCATCATGGCGTGGTGCAGCTTGCCCATCGACATTGCGCGAACAAGTACGTTGGTGTCTTTGGCTGAGATTGCTTTGCCGCTCGAGGCAACATAGTCGGCCGGTTTCGCGACGAAAGCAACTTTAGGCGTGTGCTGACGCGTGGCGGCTTCGTCGATATGCTTGATTAAGCCCATGCGCACCGCGCCGTAGGCTCGAATGGTTTCAAACATTGCCAACGCTTTTGGGTCGCCGTTAATGTCGTCTTGTAGCTCTGTGCCTTTGTACCCAATATCGGCAGCATTCACAAAAATTGTCGGAATACCAGCATTGATCATCGTTGCTTTGAAGGTGCCGACGCCAGGTACTTCTAGATCATCCACCAAATTGCCGGTGGGGAACATCGCACCACCACCGTCGTCTTCGTCGGCTGCGGGGTCCATAAACTCAAGCTGAACTTCAGCAGCTGGAAACGTAACGCCGTCTAATTCAAAGTCACCGGTTTCTTGTACAGCGCCATCGGTCATCGGCACGTGCGCAATAATCGTTTTGCCGATATTGGCTTGCCAGATCCTGATGGTTGCGATGCCATTTTGCGGGATACGCGCCGGGTCGACTAGGCCGTTACTGATCCCGAATGGGCCGACAGCAGACGTCAAGTTGCCGCAGTTTCCGCTCCAGTCCACAAAAGGCTTGTCAATCGAAACCTGACCGAAGAGGTAGTCAATGTCGTGATCGGGGCGAGTGCTTTTTGACAGAATCACGGTCTTGCTCGTACTTGAGGTGGCTGCACCCATGCCGTCTGTTTGTTTGCCATACGGGTCGGGGCTGCCGATTACTCTGAGCAATAACGCGTCACGCGCTGGGCCCGGCACTTGAGTCGCTTTGGGCATATCTTCTAGACGAAAAAAAACGCCTTTACTGGTGCCGCCGCGTATGTAGGTAGCGGGTACTTTAATCTGAGGAGCGTGACTCATAGCAATTTCCTTCAACGTCTGTCTGTATCGTTTAACGCTGAGCAAAGCTCAGCGACTCTAAGAAAACTTGTCTGCGTTAGGCCGCTGCATTTGACTCAAGAAAGTCTTGTGCAAAACGCTGCAGCACGCCGCCCGCTTCATAAATCGAAACCTCTTCGGCGGTATCTAAGCGACACGTCACTGGGATTTCAAGTCGTTCGCCATTTTTGCGATGAATCACAAGCGTCAATGTCGCGAGCGGAGTGCGTGCACCAATGACGTCGTAGGTTTCAGTGCCGTCTAAGCCAAGCGTCAGGCGGTTCACGCCTGCCTTGAACTCAAGCGGTAAGACCCCCATGCCAACTAAGTTGGTGCGATGGATACGTTCGAAGCCTTCGGCAACGATGGCTTCAACGCCCGCTAGGCGAACACCCTTAGCTGCCCAGTCGCGCGAAGAGCCTTGCCCGTAGTCTGCGCCCGCCACAATGATGAGAGGTTGCTGACGGTTCATGTAGGTTTCGATTGCCTCCCACATGCGCGTGACTTTGCCTTCGGGCTCAATGCGTGCCAATGAACCTTGTTTAACTTTACCGTTTTCAAGCACCATTTCATTGAGTAGCTTGGGGTTAGCAAAGGTCGCGCGCTGAGCGGTCAAGTGATCGCCACGATGTGTGGCGTAAGAGTTAAAGTCTTCCTCTGGGACACCCATTTTTGCCAGATATTCGCCCGAGGCACTATCAAGCATGATGGCGTTCGAAGGTGACAGGTGGTCTGTGGTGATGTTGTCACCGAGTACTGCCAATGGACGCATGCCTTTAAGCGTGCGTTCGCCAGCCAACGCGCCTTCCCAGTAGGGTGGGCGGCGAATATACGTGCTTTGCGGGCGCCAGTCGTACAGCGGGCTGAGCTTTTCGCCAGTGTCAACGCTTGCGGCAAACATCGGTTCGTAGACTTTACGAAACTGTTCAGGTTTGACACTTGAGTTGACGATGGCATCAACTTCTTCGTCCGAGGGCCATAGGTCTTTCAAGGTGACAGGCTTGCCATCTTTGTCGATGCCGAGCACATCTTTTTCAATGTCAAAACGTATAGTGCCTGCGATCGCATAGGCAACGACCAATGGCGGCGATGCCAGGAAAGCCTGTTTGGCGTAGGGGTGAATACGGCCATCAAAGTTACGGTTACCAGACAGTACGGCTGTTGCATACAGATCGCGGTCGATGATCTCTTGTTGAATCACGGGGTCCAGTGCGCCCGACATACCGTTACAGGTTGTGCAGGCAAACGCCACAATACCGAAACCGAGCCTCTCAAGTTCTGTCTTGAGTTTCGCTTCTTCGAGGTAGAGTTCAACGGTCTTGGAGCCAGGAGCGAGCGAGCTCTTAACCCAGGGCTTACGCGTCAGGCCTCGAGCATTAGCGTTGCGTGCAAGAAGGCCAGCTGCGATCACGTTGCGTGGGTTGCTGGTGTTGGTGCAGCTGGTGATGGCTGCGATGATGACTGC
>CALCPT010000704.1 GCA_937897265.1 uncultured Alcaligenaceae bacterium | reverse complement strand
GATTTTGAAATCGCTGAGGAGCAGCGGATTGTCCAGGTGGCGCCGCTGCATGAACTCTCCAAGCAGGAGCGCATCGACCGCCAGATCGCGGTGATTGACCAGTATCACAAACACATCGCCAAGGGGCTCAGGATGATGTGGGGCTACAAGGAGTGTGTCGAATACCTGGAAAGACTGGTGCTCAGCGGTGGCGACGGTTTCGGCCATGCGCGCGTGGGCTTCAAGCCCGAGGTGGTGACGGCCCTCATGAGCCTGATCACCATGCACAAATCCAACGCCGCGTCGGCGCCCAGCTCACGCCTTTGACGACGTCGCCCCCGCCTGGTGCGCGCGGGCGAATGCCTCGTACCAGGCCAGGCACTGCGGGTTGGCCATCGCATCGCGGTTGACCACCCGCTCCAGCGGCTGCCCCAGGAACACCTTCTTGATCGGCACCTCCTGCTTCTTGCCTGACAGCGTGCGAGGGATCTCCGGGGCCTGGATCAGCTCATCCGGGATGAAGCGGGGCGACACGGCCACCTTGATCGCCTCCTTGATGCGGGCCTGCAAGGCGCGCCCTTAAACTACATCGCAGTTGACCAAGGGTTCCATTCGCTGTGCGAGCCGCGCGATGAGTTTCCATGGTTTCAGTTCACTTCACTCAATATCGATGGTCGCTGGGCGCGTGCAAACCATGGCACCGTGATCCGCTTCATGCGAGCCTTCATCCGGGCGCACGAATGGTTTTATGCAAACAAAGACGGCTGCCGAACAATTGCTATGCTCGAAACCGGCATCACCGCTGAGTATGCCGATCGTGCTTGGGATGAGTACACGGCGGCCGAGATTTTTCCGAGAGATGCTCAGGCAAATCCAGAATCGATTCAGACCTTGATCGATATCAGCGCCTTATTAAGAGCGATCCCGAAGCGCGCTGATACACAAGCCAAGTCTTATATCAATCACAGCTATCTGGATGAGGCGCGGCGGTCGTTGTAGGTGCCACTATTGCTTCATGATCTCTGGGTGCTTCGCTAAGAAGCCGGCCCAACGACGCGATTCAGCGGCGATGTATTTACCGTACGCCTCAGCCGCTAACTCACCCGGCTGAGCACCAGAATCAATGATGCTTTTGCGATAGGCTTCGGTACGCAGACCTTGACTCAACGCAGCCGAGAGTTTGCTGACCACAGCGGGAGAGGTGCCAACAGGCGCCACCAAACCAAAGACCGACAAAATCGTCGAGCCTGGAAAACCGCTTTGCACCATAGTCGGAATCGTTGCCGCCGCGGGCCAAGGCTCGGCCGAGGTCACCGCCAACGCTTTCAGCTTACCGGCCTGCGCATTACTTAAACCATTTCCTAAATTATCAAACATTACCGTGATACGACCCGCTAACAAATCCAATTGTGCACCATTCGTACCCTTATATTGAATATGCGCAAGTGGTGTCTGCGCTTCGGCTTCAAGCAGTGCCCCTGCGAGATGGCTGACTGTACCTACACCGGCAGAACCATAATTCAAGGTATTTGGATTCTTCTTGGCGTAAGCAATCAACTCTTGCACAGAGTTCACCGGAATTGAGGGGTGCACCACCAACACGTTGGGAGCACTTGCGATCAAGCCGATGGCCGTGAAATCGCGCTCAAGGTTGTAGCCAACTTTTTGATTAGCAATCGGCGTAATGATGTCAGACACGACATGGGCGAGTAACGTATAGCCGTCTGCCGCGGCACCGGCTACGGCAACCGCTGCGATTGCCCCGCTCGCGCCAGGCTTATTCTCGACCACAACCTGTTGACCAAGCACATCCGACAAGCCACGCGCTGCGACACGTGCGTAAAGATCGGTGGGCCCACCAGGCACAAAGCCAACCACTATTTTGATTGGGCGATCAGGATAGTTTGCGGCGTCACGTGCTTGTGCATAAACACCGGCCGTTAAACCCATCATCGTAAAAAAAATCACGCTTTTTACAGCGCGTGCTGTTTGAAGCGTGACATTTTTAAAAAAGCTCGCACAAGAGATATGCGTCATGATCAACTAACCACCTTCGATTCTTGGTATGAAAAATACCTCAGAGCCCGGTTTAACAGGCTGTGTGTAATCAACCTCATGAATCACGCCGTCAATAGCGATTGAGGTTTCTTCTTCGAGCGTCTCGCCTAAGCCAGGAAACAAATCATTCATGGCGCGGATCACGCCACGAATATTTTTTGCCTGAACTTCGAACTCTCTGATGCTATCGGTATAACGCCTGCTAAAGCCGGCGGTGAATGTCACCTTAACGGCTTTAACAGGAGTCGTTGCGACATCAACCTGCATCAATCGCGGCCAATACTTTAGGAGGCGACATAGGCAAC
>CALCPT010000703.1 GCA_937897265.1 uncultured Alcaligenaceae bacterium | reverse complement strand
ACTTTTAAGCTGTTTTGATAGTACTTCCCAGTTTCCAGTGATTTTAAAGGTTTCTTCGGTCTTCTTTTGTATGGTTTCCATAATTCTTGTTTTCATAAATTATTAAGAAACAAAATTAAAAACATGGTAGAACCTAAAACATGACGAGAGTCAACAAGATAGATGAGATATCCGAAAGTGATTTGTTTGAAGAGGTTGAAGAAATTGAAAAAGTTGAAGTGAACAAATAACTTCAACCCCTTCAACTAATTCAACTACTAAAAAAAATTAGTGAGCAGCTAAATAGGTGATTTCAGATTGGGTTAATGCTCGGTTGTAAATCCTTACATCATCTAATCTGCCATTGAAAACCTCATTTGAAGAAAGAGGATCACAAGACCCAATGTAAAATTTACAAGGATAATTTATGTGCTGAGAAGCTTATTAATGTAAGAAAAAGTATAAGAAAACTGTGTTTTGTAAGAATAACTAGTGCTTTGTACGAAAAAGTTAGCTGAACTAAAGTGCGGTCATTACCTCGAGTGCGGCGACAGTCTGCACGGGCCAATCTCACTAGTTGAGCCACTGAATGCGGCATACTATCGCAATATAAATATCGATACCAAAGGCGGTAACCCAACATGCACGACATCATTTGCCCACATTGCTCAAAAGCCTTCAAAATTGACGAAACCGGTTACGCGGATATCGTCAAGCAAGTGCGTGACAGCGAGTTCAACGAGCAGTTGCACGAGCGGCTTGAACTTGCCGAGCAAGGCAAACAAAATGCTATTGAGCTGGCCAAATCGCAAGCGGCGAGTGAGCTGCACCGTGCTGAAGCCGCTAAAGATGCTGTGATCCAAGAGCTAAACGCCAAGCTCGCTGCGGCCGACGCGGCTCGCCAGCTTGCCTTGGCGCAAGCCCTAAGCAGTGTTGAGAAAGAGCGCGATGAGCTTGCCAATAAACTGAAGCAAGCTCAGTTAGAAAAAGAGGCTTCTGTTGCCCTTGCCGATGCCAAACTGGTCAGCGAATTACAAAAAACTGCCGCGGTTAAAGATTCTGAGATCCAAAGCCTAAAAGCCAAGCTCGATGGGTTAGAAGTGACGCAAAAGCTTGCGTTGACCGAGGCCGTGAGCGCAGTGGCCCAAGAACGCGACGAGGTTAAAAATAATCTGGTGCGCGTTGAGCTTGCCAAGCAACAGGCTGAACAAGCACTCAAAGACAAGTACGAAACGCAGATCAAAGATCGTGAAGACACGATCGAGCGCCTCAAGGATATGAAGGCACGCTTATCCACCAAAATGGTGGGTGAAACGCTTGAGCAGCATTGCGAGACTGAGTTCGATCGTATCCGGGCGACCGCGTTTCCGAAAGCGTATTTTGAAAAAGACAATAACGCGCGCAGTGGCAGTAAGGGCGACTTTATCTTTAAGGATCTAGACGACGCTGGCACCGAGATTGTTTCAATTATGTTTGAAATGAAAAACGAGAGCGATCAAACAGTAAACAAAAGCAAAAATGAAGACTTTTTGAAAGAGCTTGATAAAGATCGCAACGAGAAGGGCTGCGAGTACGCTGTGTTGGTGTCGTTGCTTGAGCCTGATAGTGAGTTGTACAACACCGGGATCGTCGACAAGTCTCACCGCTATCCAAAAATGTACGTCGTACGCCCACAGTTTTTTATTCCAATCATTACTTTATTGCGTAACGCGGCGCTAAAGTCACTGGTGTACAAGTCAGAGCTTGTACTGATTAAAGCGCAAAATGTCGACATTACGAATTTCGAAAACGAGCTTGCAAGTTTTAAAACTGGGTTCGCCAGAAACTACGACCTGGCCTCAAGACAATTTGAAACTGCTATTGATGAAATCGATAAATCGATCAGTCACCTACAAAAAACGCGTGATGCGTTGACCGGTGCAAATCGAAACCTGCGCTTAGCCAACGACAAGGCCCAAGACGTCACGATCAAGAAGTTAACCAGAGGTAATCAGACGATGCAGCAGAGGTTTGCTGATTTGCCGAAGGGCGAGGGTGACGAGACGAGTGAGTGAAACGTCTTTTTCTTAAGTGAGTCACAACTCAAGGTCACGCATCGGGGCGAGGCGGGGTTGCTCGTTGCTGGCTTGATCGTTGTCACGTGCTGGGCTCGCGTGCCATTGTCGTCTTTTGGTAGCGCCAGGCCTTTTTTGATTCTCAATACCATTACTCCCAGTCGCCAATAGCGGTCATGTCGATCTTGTCTTTCGGGCAAATCGGCGGCCCGTAGTGCATAAAGGCTTTCAACATCGGCACCGTAAACCCGCACTCCGAACATTTTGCACGCGGGCGAGGGCGGCGGTCAATGACTTTTCTTGGGACAT
>CALCPT010000702.1 GCA_937897265.1 uncultured Alcaligenaceae bacterium | reverse complement strand
TGAATAAATCTGGAATCCATAACGCGAAGAACGTCTACCGGATCTCAATTGCGGTTGACCTGCTTCTGACTGAAACCACGACGACGAAAGTTGTTAAGGCACAGTCGTTCACCAAGCAGCTTGTTGGTGTTGAAGTTGAAAAGGGTGTTTTCCGTTTCTTCTCTGCGGACAACGGCGTTCTGGATTCTGTCGAACTGTTTGACGCATCTGTCGGTGAACAAAAGAATGAGCCCGTTCAAAGAGCGCTTCGTTGGGTCATAGAGTTTGGAACCTATGACATGGTTGCGGATTTGGTTGGAGCTCGGAAGTCGTGCGACACGCTGCTTACATCTGACGTGCTGCCAGAAAAAATGAAGGCCGCCGAGGCTCCTGCCAAAGCGGTAGCGGCACCTGCTAAAGCTGTAGCGGTGCCTCCCGTAGCAAAAAAGCCATAGGACGACATAGCCTGAATGCGGTTAGTGCCGTTGGGGCGGAACAGTAATGCAGCCACGTATCAGTCTGAGGAAAAAATGAAAGTCGTAACGCTTATAACACTAACGTCTCTAGCCATGGGCCTGGCCGCATGTGGTTCCACCTCGCAAGTTGCTGCGGTCAAAACTGGGGCATCAGTCGAAGCCACTGATATGGTTTTGGCCAGCGAATTGCTTAAAACCGACGCGCCCACGGGGGCTTTGCATGCCTTCGCTATCCCTTCCCGTCGGATGGCAGGTGGGTTTGATCAGGTGACGCTTGCCGAATTGGCTAAAACCCCTGAAGCTTTCTTCCGCGATCATGCCGCGTATCTGGCGTTCAAGCGCAGCTTCGAACTGCAACTTGACAAGGATCTGAGCGACAAATCGTTCACCGAGCTTTTGGCGAGCGGGCAAGTTGAAGTTCGGCCTTGCGCCGTTTCGTCTTTGCGGACCGCAGGAATAGATGATGATGGGCATATCGGCTGGATCAGCCGTGCATGTCAGCCTGGCGAAAATCTGATTTTTGTAAAGGGAACTGGCGGTTGGGTTGCTGTTGCCGCGATGGGTTGCCTTAATCCGCTTGACGCGCCTGTAAGACGCAATCGGATTGATCCCGCTATTGACTTGATCCCGGGCCCGGTTCCGCCGACCCCCGAGCCGCCGCCAGTGCCTGAGCCGCAAATGGAATTTGTGAGACCTAACCTTGCGTCAGATCTTAGAAATTCTGGAAACCCAGACTACTCAAATGCGAACGAAACAACAGATCCCGGTGCAGGCGACCCTTCCGCAAGTGGGGCAACATCTGGCACAGGGTATTCGGGTGCCGGTGGCAACAGCCACAATCTTTGGAACTAAGTACTAAATACGTGAGGCCCAAGAGTTGAAACAACTCTTGGGCTTTTCTTAATTGGTCAGATTTGTTGAAAATGCCTAATTTTGAGTGTGTTGTGCGAACGTCTGAGAGGCGCCCGAATTTCATCTCGAGTTTTACGCTTCACATAAGTAAAAGTTTTGTGTTGTCAAACTTCAGTGAAGTTTAGATCCGCACTGTGGTCACAAGTGGGTGATTTTTCTTATGAGACTTGCTGCGATTGGTGATTCAGTTTAAATTTTGCTCAAATCTAAGGGGTTTGAGAATGGTAATGAAGTCTATATCGGTCGCAGCCGTAGTTGCGATGTTGGGTGCATCTGTTTGCGTTGCAGAGGTGTTGAACCCACAGCCAGATGCCGCAGCTCCTGCAGCAAATGAATCGTCAGATTCGGCTAAGGCAGATGTGAAGAAATTTGGACTGTGGAACGTTTCCTGCGTAGCCGAGATGCGGTGTGTCGCATCAACTGCGTTGGTGAAAAAAAATAGCAGTGACAAAATCAAGAAGGTAGCAGAGGTCAGGATTATCAAAGACGGCGATGCGACGAACGTGGCCGTGCAAATTCCTGCAGGTGTTCTTATTCGGCCCGGAGTTAATTTGACCGCAGGCGATGTGTCAGTGAAGTTGGACTATTCGCTTTGCGGCAGCGCTTTTTGTATTGCTAGCGCACCGATGACCGAAGATAGTTTGGCGGCGCTGAAAGCGGCGAGTGAGATGAAGGTGGTGGTTGTAGCCGCACCGAATGCCAAGCTGAAATCACCCCAAAAAATCACGTTCAACTTCAAGTTGGATGGCTCTGCGGACGCTTTAGCAGCGTTGGAAGCAGGGAAGTAAGCAGGATATAGTATTAATATTTATCGAGAGCGGTGTAACGAAGCAGTTGCGCCGCTTTTTGATTTTTAAAATTGGTGCTTTGGCCATCGGGTCGATTTATATTTTTTGAGCCGCCTTAAAATTCAGTTGAGCTGATAAAGTGCTGAGCTACAGTCTCTTTTTATCAATTTTTGGCGCATTACTGGGT
>CALCPT010000701.1 GCA_937897265.1 uncultured Alcaligenaceae bacterium | reverse complement strand
GGCGGATATCGTTCACGGACGGCCGGGGACGACGGGCATGATCAGCCCAGGTTCATCATGGCCGTCGGGGTGGCCCTCCTAAACTTCGCGGCCCGGGTTCGCCCGTCGCCGCCGTCCCTGCCCCAAACCGCCGTCATGCCGATGTCGCCTTCCCTTTACCTGCCGCACCCGGCGACGTCACGCCCGAGCGCCTCCGAGTGCTTCGCGATGCCGACGAGATCGTGCTGGAGGAACTGGTCACGCACAACCTGTATCGAAAGACGGCGCAGGTTTTCGCCGTGCTGCTGCCGATCGGCACGGTGGGCGTGATGGGCGACGGACGTACCTACGACTATGTAGTGGCGCTGCGTGCTGTGCAAACCTCAGACTTTATGACTGCAGATTGGGCGCCGTTGCCTTACCCCTTGTTAGGCAAGGTATCGTCGCGCATTATCAATGAAGTGCGCGGTATTAATCGCGTGGTGTACGACGTCTCGAGCAAGCCGCCTGCGACGATTGAGTGGGAATAGTCTGTTCAAACTTAACTATTTTTGATCCTCGGAACCCTAAACATGACAAACCCTTCGCCAGACGAACAACGTTTTGCTCGCCTTCACGTCGATCAAATGACTGACGAGCAAAAGATTTATTTCAACTCGTTGATGGCTGGTCCCATCTCAGGAACCGGTAGCAAGGGCGTGGTGCAAGGAGCAACAAGCTTAGGGGCTCCTTTCAACGTTTTGTTAAGAAGCCCGGTGTTGGCTGAGCGGATGCGCAAGGTCGGAGAATATCTGCGCTTTGAAAGCGTCATCCCAAAACGCTTAAACGAGTTTGCGATTTTAATCACGGCTCGGACCTGGACCGCCCAATACGAGTGGTACGCGCACTTACGTCTGGCACTTAAAGAGGGTCTCGATCCTCTAATCGGCGAAGAACTTGCGCAAGGGCAACGTCCGTCAAAGATGAAACCCGATGAAGAAGCTGTGTACGATTTTTGTCATGAACTACATACGCGTCATAGCGTAAGCGATGCACACTACAGCGCCGTGCTCAAGCTCTTTGGTGAACAAGGCGTTGTAGACCTCATGATGGTAAGCGGCTATTACGTGATGGTAGCAATGGCCTTAAACGTAAATCGTTCGCCGCTCCCAGAAGGCGCTATACCCATCCCTGAGCTCTAAATGAAGACTCTTATCGTATCCGTGTTGTCTGCGCTGTCGTTTTGTGTGAGCCCTGTGTTTGCACAGCAATCGGTAGATGTGCAGTTTCCGATCAAGCCGATTCGACTAATCGTCCCAGTCGCAACTGGTGGCTTAACCGATAGCTTAGGCCGTACTCTTGCCCTCAAGCTCGAGCAACGGCTCGGCCAACCAGTCGTGGTTGAAAACAAAGGTGGTGCGGGCGGTGTGGTTGGTACCATCGCTGCTGCGGCCGCACCCGCTGACGGCTACACAATCTTGATGACTTTTCTGGGGCCTGCTGCCGTTCGTCAGGCACTCAATAGTAAAGCGACGCCGTACGACACCTTGCGTGATTTTGCTCCGGTAAGTTTGGTCGCTCGCTTCCCTCTGCTGGTAGTAGTGGGTAGCAATTTTCAAGCGAAGACCTTAGGTGAATTCATTGCACTAGCTAAGGCCAAACCTGGTGAGGTGAGCTATGCGTCTGCTGGTGTCGGCTCAACTGGACATCTGGCGATGGAGCTTTTTCAACGCGATACTGGCATCAAAGGCCTGCATGTGCCCTATAAAGGCGAAGCGCCAGCGATGATTGACGTCATGGAAGGTCGAGTCTCAGCGTTGTGGATGAGCTTATCCGTGGCGTATCCACAGATCAAAGAGGGTAAGCTGCGGGCGTTGGGCATTGCTAATAAAGAGCGTCACCTTGGTGCGCCAGAGATTCCGACGATGACCGAAGGCGGTGTCAATGGTTTTGAATTTACCGGCTGGTACGGCATGCTCGTGCCGGCTGCAACACCTAAAGCGATTATTCAAACCTTAGCAAAAGAGTTTGTTGCAATCGTGAACGACCCGAGCGTGAGCCGTCAGTATGACACTTATGGCATCGAGCAAGCCGCGTATGGTTCAGAGCAGTTCGCTCAATTGATCAAGAGCGAGATTGAAAAATGGCAGCGGCTGGGTCAGGATACTGGTCTGGCTATTGAATAGTTGCCGGTGGTTCTGATCTCGAGCGATTGCTTTCAAACGCTACTCTTCAATCTTGATATTTTTGTCTTTAATAAATTTAGTCCAAGTCGCAACGTCTGCTCGGTGAAATTTTGTAAATTCGGCGGGGCTGTTCACCACCACATCCACGGCTAATTCATCCATGCGTTTCATCACGTCGGGCGCTTTGGCAGCTTGCGCCATCGTGCTTTGAAGTTTGTTGACGATTTCTGCTGACGTGCCTTTCGGTGCAA
>CALCPT010000700.1 GCA_937897265.1 uncultured Alcaligenaceae bacterium | reverse complement strand
ACTGGGTACGCGCAATGCACACCTCGTTGAATTTGTACGCTGAACACGAATTCAATGCCTCGACTTTCACCTGCCGCGTGATTGCCGGTACGGGTTCAGATATGTACTCGGCTATTGCAGGCGGCATTGGCGCACTGCGCGGACCCAAGCACGGCGGCGCCAACGAAGTGGCCTTTGAAGTCCAGAAGCGCTACGAGACACCAGACGAAGCCGAGGCCGATATTCGTGCACGCGTCGAAGCTAAGCAAGTGGTTATTGGTTTTGGACACCCCGTGTACACGATCGCCGACCCACGCAACAAGGTCATCAAAGACGTGGCCCTGCGCCTCTCAAAGAAAGCTGGCACCACCAAGATGTTTGACATCGCTGACCGCATCGAAGCTGTGATGTGGGATTCGAAAAAAATGTTTGCGAACTTGGATTGGTTTTCAGCCGTGTCGTATCACATGATGGGCGTACCGACTGCGATGTTTACACCATTGTTTGTGATTGCTCGCACCGCAGGTTGGGCTGCGCACATCATTGAACAACGCATCGACAACAAGATTATTCGTCCCGCTGCAAACTACACCGGGCCTGATGATCAAAAATTTGTTCCTCTCGCACGTCGTAAGTAATTAGCAGTATCCCAGTCACAGATGAGCCGGTAGGCTCATCTGTTGCTAGACAAAGACGCTGGCCTTCTTTCAAACAAGTACTGATTGCCTAGAACCAGCATCTGTCGCACAAAAATATTACCCCTTGTCGTAGACCACCACCCGACTGAGTTCACATGAATAGCGCAAATCGCAAGCCACTGCCCGGAACCAAACTCGATTACTTTGACGCTCAGGCGGCTGTTGATGCCATCACACCCGGCGCCTACAGCAAACTGCCCTACACCTCACGCGTGTTAGCCGAGAATCTGGTGCGTCGCTGCGACCCTGAGTTACTCACCGCCGCGCTCAAACAATTAATTGAACGCAAAAGCGACATGGATTTTCCGTGGTTTCCAGCGCGTGTAGTGTGTCATGACATTCTTGGGCAAACGGCACTGGTTGACCTAGCGGGCCTGCGCGATGCGATCGCTGCACAAGGCGGCGACCCCTCATTAGTCAATCCGGTGGTACCGACACAGTTAATCGTTGATCACTCGCTTGCTGTCGAATGCGGCGGCTTCGATCCAGACGCGTTTGCAAAAAATCGTGCGATCGAGGACCGACGCAACGAGGATCGTTTTCATTTTATTAATTGGACCAAGAAGACGTTTAAAAATGTGGATGTCATTCCGCCCGGAAATGGCATCATGCATCAGATCAATCTCGAGAGAATGTCGCCCGTTGTGCACGCCCTTGACGGCGTTGCGTTTCCGGATACGCTTGTCGGCACTGACAGCCACACACCACACGTAGACGCCTTAGGCGTCATTGCGATTGGCGTCGGCGGCCTTGAAGCCGAAAGCGTGATGCTAGGTCGTGCCTCTTGGATGCGTCTGCCTGACATCATTGGCGTTGAATTGACTGGCAAACTCAACCCAGGCATCACGGCAACGGATCTGGTGTTGGCTCTGACAGAATTTTTACGTAATCAAAAAGTTGTTTCGTCATACCTTGAGTTCTTTGGTGAGGGTGTGCCTCACTTAACACTTGGCGACCGCGCGACCATCTCGAACATGACACCCGAGTATGGCGCCACGGCCGCGATGTTTTACATCGACCAACAAACCATTGATTATCTGCGCTTAACTGGCCGCGAAGATCAACAGATCAAACTCGTTGAAACCTATGCCAAACAAACAGGCTTATGGGCCGATAGCCTAAAAGGTGCCGAATACGAACGTGTGCTGCGCTTTGATCTTTCAAGCGTCGTACGCAATATTGCTGGCCCGTCTAACCCACACCGCCGTGTACCCACATCAGAGCTCGCCGCAAAAGGGATCTCAGGCAAAGTTGAAAACGAACCTGGCTTGATGCCAGATGGCGCAGTCATCATCGCCGCCATCACCAGCTGCACCAACACGAGCAACCCACGCAACGTGATCGCCGCTGGGTTATTGGCACGTAATGCCAATGCACGAGGCTTAACACGCAAGCCATGGGTCAAGTCATCGCTCGCACCTGGCTCAAAAACCGTTGAGCTTTACCTGCAAGAAGCCAAGCTTCTCACCGAACTCGAAGCCCTTGGCTTTGGCATTGTGGCATTCGCCTGCACCACCTGTAACGGCATGAGTGGCGCCTTAGATCCGGTGATCCAGCAAGAGATTATTGACAGAGACCTCTATGCAACGGCAGTGCTGTCTGGCAACAGAAACTTCGATGGCCGCATTCACCCCTACGCCAAGCAGGCCTTCCTAGCCTCGCCACCCTTGGTCGTGGCTTACGCCCTCGCCGGCACGATCCGATTTGATATCGAAAAA
>CALCPT010000699.1 GCA_937897265.1 uncultured Alcaligenaceae bacterium | reverse complement strand
CAGCGTTAAGCTTATTTGGGCTGTTCTTTCTGTGTTTACTGTGGGAGATCTGGCTGGCGCCTCTCAAACCCGGTGGCACCTTGTTGTTTTTGAAAGCGCTGCCGCTAGCCTTTGCGATGCGGGGCGTCTTGCGTGGCAGCTTGTATACGATTCAGTGGGCCTCTATGTTGGTGTTGTTGTATTTGATGGAGGGGGTGGTTCGCGTGATGTCTGATCCGCCGGGCCCCTCAATCCTGATGGCCTGGGTTGAAATCGCCTTGGCAACAATCTTCTTTTTTAGTTCGATCTTTTATGTTCGACCTGCTAAACGGGTGGCCAAAGCTTTGCAAAAAGCCGAAAAGCTGAATCAAACGGTCGAAAAACTCAACCAGTAATTGACCCTTCGTGAACAGGGTCAATGCGAGTTCAGACGACGTAACAAGCCAAAATGGCGCTTACCGTAGCTTAAGCAACAACACTCTCATGACTTCAATTTCGTGTTTCGAAACGCTCGTCAAAGCCAATTCATTTGCGAGCTTACCCTCTGACTTTTATACACGCCTACCCACTACACCCTTGACGGCGCCGCGTCTGGTGCACGCGAGCCCTGCGGTTGCTGCCTTGCTTGGGTTGTCGGCTGAGGCGCTTGCGACGCAAGAGTTTCTGGATGTGGTTAGCGGCACGAAGCCAATGCCGGGTGGCGACACCATGGCCGCAGTGTACAGCGGGCACCAGTTTGGCGTGTGGGCGGGGCAGTTAGGTGATGGGCGCGCACATCTGTTAGGCGAAATCCAGGGGCCAGAAAGCAATTTTGAAGTGCAACTGAAAGGCGCAGGGATGACGCCGTACTCGCGTATGGGCGATGGCCGGGCTGTCTTGCGCTCGTCGGTGCGCGAGTACTTGGCGAGCCACGCGATGCGCGGATTGGGCATCCCGACGACCCAGGCGCTCTCGCTGGTGTCGGCTCGCAATCCCGTGCGCCGCGAAACCCTTGAGACAGCGGCAGTCGTTGCGCGAGTGGCGCCAAGCTTTATCCGCTTTGGTTCGTTTGAGCATTGGGCCGCCCGTAGGCGTCCCGACTTGTTACGTGTGTTGGCCGATTACGTGATTGATCGGTTTTATCCTGAGTGCCGTGAGGTAAGCGCTCTCAAAGCAAATACGAGTCAAAATAATACAACTCATGCTGACGATTCGAGCAGTATCAGTCAGGTAGAGAGCAGCGGCGATTCAGGGTCTGGCGGCCCTCCAACAGACTACGAGCCTTATGTACAGTTGTTACGTGCCGTGGTGCGACGTACCGCCACGTTGATGGCAAGTTGGCAAGTCGTTGGGTTTTGTCACGGCGTGATGAACACAGACAATATGTCGATTTTAGGTCTCACTCTTGATTACGGCCCCTACGGATTTATGGATGGCT
>CALCPT010000698.1 GCA_937897265.1 uncultured Alcaligenaceae bacterium | reverse complement strand
GTAAGAAAAAACAAGTGCTATCAATAAACCTACTAAAGCAAATATGGAGCTACGCAGTTTTTTCATCTTTGCTAACCAAATAAAAAATTTATATCTTGCAGATTACAAGTTGCCACAAAAAATGAAAATTCAAAACTGATTCTATTAATTTATGGCACAGCGTCAACTAGTACGGTTCCGAACTTCAACCCTTCTGAGATTGCCTGTTCTTCAGAATGGGCAAGGGATGTTTGACAATCCACCTTGGTACCCACACCTATCGTATTTGTTACGTAGACATGGAAACGATAAGCATCCTGATTGATGTCGTAGCCTGCGACAACTTCAATGATTTGGTTGCGATACGGTGCAGTTGCAATGATGCGTCCGTCTAAGTTTTGTGTTTGTGGAATTAAAGGCATCAGTCCTCCGTGATTTATCGTTTACTGAGCGTAATTAGCGCAAGGGAACCACAGGCATTGCGTGCGCGAAGGTTGATCTTCTTTCGTAACAACACGGTGTTTTGATTCTATCTCTTACGACAAAATAAAGACATCCCTCAATTGAGTAGTTACAGTCAGCGATTTTGTAGCTTAATCATCTTTACACAAAACATACTTATATGTAATACTTCTGGTGTTGCGACAAACCACGTCTGTAGCAAATGAATCGAACCCGCCAAACGAATAAGCTGCGCGGGTTTTTTTACGGCCGTAATTTAAAGCGCGATGCTGATCATCATGAGCGGGACTCTTGCTGGCATTTCGAGTTAAACCGTTTGAAGACACTTCAGACAAACCTCAAGGCTTTAGATAAGTTCGGCGTCAAGAAATGGTTGTCGACGACTCGCCTGACCGGTAACAGCCTTTACGCAATCATGAAGCGTTTTGAACGTAATAATCCCCGTCTCTGCGCCGAGTGCCGGCGCCAAGGCCGTGTCAGATATGGCGATGAGCTTGAACACATAGTCCCCCTCTGGCAAGGTGGCGCCGAGAGCGACTCGAACAGAGAATGGATCTGTCGAGACGATCACAAGATCAAAACGGCACGCGAGGCTTCAATGCGGCGCTCAGGTTGAGTTTGAATGAAGGGCGGGGGTAGGTAAAAGTTCAA
>CALCPT010000697.1 GCA_937897265.1 uncultured Alcaligenaceae bacterium | reverse complement strand
GGACGCAGGCCATTGAGGCGTTAGGCGTGGCGCATCCCTTAACCCCAGTCGTCAAGCTTAAGCTCGACGCGCTTGGCGCATGATGGTGCTGGCCTTTCCTCCCTTAGTCAAACTTAAAGTTGATGCGCTCGGAGCATAACGATGTCTTTATTGTTTAACGCGAAGTGGGTTCGTTTGGTCTTGTTGTCGGTTTTGCTGTCTGCCTTGACAGGTTGCGCGCTCTGGACCGGTGACGATGGCCGCTATAACCCGACGCCTTTAACTGAATACAAACCAGGGCTTTCAGCACGTATCGCCTGGAAAGCGCAGATTGGCAAAGGCTCTGGTATCGGGTTTGTTCCACAGGTGATTGGCTCGGCTGTCTATGCGGCAGCTGTAGACGGTTCACTTGGCAAGTTTGACCTCGCTTCGGGTGCTCCAGCTTGGGTGACGAAGGTAGATAAAAAATTGTCGGCAGGCGTGGGTAGCGATGGCACAACAACTGCCGTTGTCACGTCCGACGGCACAGTGGTTGCCTTTGACGACAATGGGCAGATCAAGTGGCGCTCAAAAGCCTCAAGCGAAGTCACCGTGCCACCAGTCGTCGGGCTGGGTGTGGTGGTGGTTCGCAGTGGTGACTATCGAGTTCAGGCGTTCAACGCTGAAACGGGCGAGCGAATCTGGAGCGTGCAGCGGCCAGGTCCAGCACTTGCCCTGCGTGCACCTGCGCGGATGTTGTTGCTTGAGGGTCTTGTGATCAGTGCGATCCCTGGCGGAAAACTCATTGCGATTAATGCCGTGTCGGGCGATGTGCAATGGGAGGGTACGGTTGCACCACCTAAAGGCTCGACGGATCTTGAGCGCGTCAATGATGTGGTGGGTCTGCCTGCTCTGTCAGGGACATTGTTATGTTCTGTGGCCTTTCAAGGGCGTGTGGTTTGCTTTGATATCGCCGCAGGCGGGCGTACCGTCTGGAGTAAAGACTTTTCAAGCTCGGTCGGCATGGGTAACGATGCAACGCAGCTTTATGTGCCCAACGAGCACGATGCCATTTCGGCGTTTGCCCAAAAAAATGGTGGTTTAGCCTGGCGTCAAGATGCCTTGCGTAATCGTAAGCTCACAAGCCCCGCGGCACTGCCTGGTGCGGTTGCCGTTGGCGACCTCGCAGGGTTTGTGCATTTCTTGTCTCCCGTCGATGGTCAGTTACTCGCTCGTATTCTCGTTGGGGGCGGGGCCATTCAAGCGCCGCTCGTTGCGACCCCGCAAGGTATTCTTGTGCAGTCGGGCGATGGCCTGCTTGTTTTAATTGGGTTGAACTAATTCGTGTCACTTAAACCTGTTGTCGCCCTGGTTGGACGTCCAAACGTTGGTAAATCAACGCTCTTTAATCGTCTAACCCGCTCACGCGCGGCGCTGGTCGCTGACTTCTCGGGGTTGACGCGCGACCGCCATTACGGCGAGGGCCGTGTGGGTGACAAACCCTTTATTGTGGTCGATACCGGCGGTTTTGAGCCTGTTGCCAAAACGGGCATCTTGCACCAGATGGCGCGTCAAACTAAGCAGGCAATTGCCGAGGCTGACGTTGTCATCTTTTTGGTCGATGCGCGCGCAGGGCTCAATGCCCACGATCACGATATTGGCCGCTTGCTGCGCAAACTCGGCCAACGCGCGGTGTTGTGCGTGAATAAAGCCGAAGGGATGGCGCACGGTAGTGCGATTGCCGAGTTTCACGAGCTTGGATTGGGTCAGCCGTACGCGATTTCAGCGGCTCACGGCGATGGCATTGCGGATTTGATCGAGCACGCACTTCAAGGCCTTGGGCAAGAGCCCGAGCCCGAAGACTATGACGCCGATGACGCCGAGCCAAGCGCCGAAGCGCTTAAAAGCGATTTTTTTGAGCCCGTCGAAGTCATCGATCATCGCATTAAGCTGGCGATCGTGGGTCGGCCAAATGTCGGTAAGTCAACGCTGATCAACACCTTGTTAGGCGAAGAGCGCGTGATTGCGTTTGATATGCCGGGTACTACACGCGATGCCATTGAGATCGAGTTTGATCGTGGCGGCAAAAAATACACGCTGATCGACACGGCGGGCTTGCGCAAGCGCGGCAAAGTCTTTGAGGCGATTGAAAAATTCTCAGTGATTAAAACCCTGCAAGCCATTGAGGCGAGCAACGTGGTGTTGCTGATGATCGACGCCCAGCAAGAGGTCTCAGATCAAGATGCTCACATTGCTGGCTTCATTCTTGAAACTGGCCGGGCGCTAGTCGTAGCGATCAATAAATGGGATGGCCTTGATAGCGAGCAGCGCGAGAAGATTCAACGTGAGTTTGATCGTAAGCTGCGCTTTTTGTCGTTTGCACGGCAGCATACGATCTCTGCGTTGCGCGGTCAGGGGGTCAATGCGGTACTCAAGTCGGTGAATTTGGCGCACGCTGCTGCGTTTACCAAGCTCTCGACGCCGCGCCTGACACGCGAGTTGCAAGCCGCCGTTGAGCAGCAGCCGCCGCCACGCAAAGGTATTTTCAGACCAAAAATGCGGTATGCGCACCAAGGCGGACAAAACCCACCTCTGATCATTGTGCATGGTAATGCGCTGGATGCGATCTCTGATTCGTACCGCCGTTACCTCGAGGGCCGGTTTCGCGATGCGTTTGAGCTTGCTGGCACGCCCTTGCGCATTGAATTCAAGTCTTCATTTAATCCTTACGCTGATAACAATTAAGCCTCATGAGTCGATTCTGGAACAAACTGGTTGCCACGCTTGACCCCTATGTGCCCGGTGAGCAGCCGCGCATTCAAAACCTGGTCAAGCTCAATACCAACGAGCACCCTTACGGTCCATCACCTAAAGTGTTGGCGGCTATTGCGGCCCATACAAACGACAGCTTGCGTCTTTACCCTGATCCGACCGCCTTGGTATTACGCCAGGCCATCGCCAAGCGTTTTGCTCTGACACCCGAGCATGTGTTTGTGGGTAATGGTTCAGACGAGGTGCTTGGGCATGCTTTTCATGCCTTACTCAAGCAAGATGCCCCCGTATGGTTTCCAGACATTACCTATAGCTTTTATCCAGTCTATTGCGGCTTGTATCAAATCAAGTTTCGGGCGATTCCTTTGGATGACAACTTCAAGATTGCTGTAAAAGATTACTTGCCCGGCGCTGCCACGGGGGCCTCGGGTGGGATTATTTTCCCAAATCCGAACGCGCCCACGGGTTGCGCCAACCCGCTTGCTGAGGTCGAGCAAATCATTGCAGCCAACCCAGAGATTGTGGTGGTGGTAGACGAAGCCTATGTCGATTTTGGTGCGCAAACTGCTGCAACACTCATCGAAAAATATCCGAATCTGTTGGTCGTGCATACGCTGTCGAAATCGCGTTCGCTTGCTGGCTTGCGTGTGGGCTACGCCTTGGGTCACCCAGATCTGATACAGGGCTTAGATCGCGTCAAAAACAGCTTTAATTCTTACCCGCTCGATAACCTCGCTTTAGCGGGTGCTACGGCGGCAATTGAAGACGAAGCGTATTTTGAAGCCCGTTTCGGTTGGTCTGAAAGCGAATACAGCTACTTCGTAATCGCGTTCCAGGGCTTCTACGCCTTCGGCCTGCTCAGTTTCGGGGGCGTGATCGACAAGATCGGCATTGACGCCGTGCTGGCCGATATGCGCGCCCGCGGCGAAAAAGTCTAATAGCAAAAACCGTACAGTAAAGGACACATCATGGCTAAATCAGGCCGAGACAAGATCAAGCTGGAATCGACCGCCGGAACCGGTCATTTCTACACCACGACCAAGAACAAGCGCACCACGCCCGACAAGATCGAGATCAAGAAGTACGATCCGAAGGCGCGCAAGCACGTGATGTACAAGGAAACGAAGCTGAGATAACAGCTCCCGACCCAACAAAAAACCCGCTGGAATCCAGCGGGTTTTTTGTTGCCGGTCATCCCTGCGGAGGACCGGTCTGCCCTTCGTTGAAGGTCAGGCGTGAGCGGCGCGCAGCTTCAGGGCGAACTCCTGCAGCGCGATGATTCCGCTGTCCTCGGCCTTCTTGCACCAGGCCTGCAGATCGACCACCAACTGGTCGGCCGACACATTGGTGCGCGTCCAGAGCTGGCGCAACTCCTCGCGCATCGCGACCAGCTTCGACAGCACCGCGCTTTGCGCGCACACCGTTGCGACCCGTTCCTTCACACCGAAGATCGGAAGAGCACACGTCTGAACTCCAGTCACGCCAATGTA
>CALCPT010000696.1 GCA_937897265.1 uncultured Alcaligenaceae bacterium | reverse complement strand
CCAGATCCTGGCCGATGGTGTCATGACGGTTCCAGGCAAAAGCCAGGCGTAACTTGGTACCCACGCCATCGGTACCGGAGACCAGGACAGGGTTTTGGTATTGTTTGGAAATTTCAAATAATGCGCCAAAACCGCCGATTCCGTTGAGCACCTCGGGACGTAAAGTGCGTTTGGCAAACGGTTTAATGTTCCTTATTTTACAAACATGCATGAAATGATGCGTGTTACTCAGCCAGACATTGTTTCAATATTGACACCTAGCGGTCTGCATGCCGAACACACATTGGCACTTGCACCTTACGGCAAGCACATTGTCGTTGAAAAACCAATGGCTTTAACTCTTGACGATGCTGATGCAATGATCCGCGCTTGTATCGAGCACAAGATTAAGTTATTTGTCGTTAAGCAAAATCGTTTTAATGTTCCGATACAAAAGTTGCACGCTGCCGTAAAGGCAGGTCGCTTTGGTAAGCTAGTGCTAGGCACGGTGCGTGTGCGTTGGTGTCGCACTCAACAGTACTAC
This sequence comes from uncultured Alcaligenaceae bacterium, assembly GCA_937897265.1. Taxonomy (GTDB): domain Bacteria; phylum Pseudomonadota; class Gammaproteobacteria; order Burkholderiales; family Burkholderiaceae_B; genus Zwartia. The sequence goes on along the minus strand of CALCPT010000696.1, from coordinate 3,294 downwards.
GATCAAGACGCATGGCGTGGCACGTGGGCGTTAGACGGTGGTGTTTTAGCGAACCAGGCTAGCCATCATATTGACTTGCTCGAATGGATGATGGGCGAAGTCGACTCTGTTTTTGCCAAAGGTAAAACCGCTTTGGTCAATATTGAGGCCGAGGACACCGCAGTTGTCATTTTGCAATTTCGTAATGGTGCACTAGGCGTTATTGAGGCGACGACTGCCGTAAGACCCAAAGACCTTGAGGGTTCAGTTTCTATTTTGGGTGAAAAAGGGACAGTTGAAGTTGGTGGCTTTGCTGCAAATGCGATGAAAGTCTGGAACTTTACAAACAAAGAAGCCGGCGATGAAGAGGTCATGAGCAGATACTCGGTCAATCCACCCGACGTCTACGGTTTTGGTCATCACGCGTACTATAACCATGTGGTGGACTGCATTAACAATGATCGTGTTCAACTCGTCGATGGGCTAGAGGGTAGAAAAAGTTTGGAGTTAATTATGGCCATTTACGAATCGATTGAAACTGGTCGCGAGGTGAAACTGCGTTTCGCTCCTCAGCAATGTCGTCTTGGCGTGCGTTAAAGCGCAATGATTGCCCTGACCGCCATTATTTATCCCGGTGTGAAGCTAGGCAAAAATGCTGTCATAGAAGACTTTTGTATTATCGGGGCACCCTTTGGGGGGCAGCAGGGTCAACCAACCGTCATTGGTGATGATGCTGTTATTCGCTCTCATACGGTAATTTATGCGGGCAATGTCATCGGCAGTCATTTTCAAACCGGCAATAAGGCCAATATTCGAGAGCTCAATTCCATCGGCAACAACGTGAGTGTTGGCACGCTCTCGGTCATAGAGCACCATGTACACATTGAAGATGATGTACGCATTCATTCTCAGGTATTTGTGCCTGAATATAGTATTTTAAAAAGAGGTGCTTGGCTGGGGCCACAAGTGACGCTTACCAATGCAAAGTTTCCAAAGCATCCCGACGCTAAAAGCGAACTTAGGGGCGTGGTCGTTGGTGAAAATGCAAAAATAGGGGCAAATGCGACAATACTTCCTGGGGTATCGTTAGGCAGCGGCTCTTTGGTTGGTGCCGGTAGCGTTGTGACAAAAGACGTGAAACCTGGCGAAATCGTTATGGGTTCGCCCGCAGTTGGTTTTCGACAAATCCATTATTAAGACAGACACTCTTGAACACAATCCGTTTTCTTGACTTACGTAAGCAGTATGAGTCTATTAAAGCTGACATTGATGCAGCGATCGCGCAGACTCTTGAGTCGTGCAACTTTATTGGCGGCCCTGCTGTCTTAAAATTCGAAAAAGAGTTTGCCACCTTTCAACATGCTAGCCACTGTATTGGTGTGGGTAACGGCACGGATGCCATAGAGATTGCCCTAGGTGCCCTAGAGCTTGAGCCCGATGCTGAAGTAATTGTGCCCGCAAATAGTTTTATCGCCTCTAGTGAAGCGGTGAGAACCGCTGGGCTTAACGTTATATTTTGTGCGATTGATCCAGCCACGGGCTTGCTAGACTTAACTGACGCGCGAGCAAAGATCACCACCAAAACTAAGGTGATTTTGCCGGTGCATCTTTATGGACAGTCATGCGACATGGACTCCATCATGACCTTAGCGCAAGAATTTGGGCTTATGGTGGTTGAAGACTGTGCTCAGGCCCATGGGGCAGAATGGAGAGGACGTCGCGTTGGGACGTTTGGCATATGCGGTACCTTCAGCTTTTATCCCGGCAAAAACCTTGGCGCCTATGGCGATGGGGGTGCTGTGGTGACTAATGATGATGCGTTAGCGCACCGTATCCGCATGATTGCTAATCATGGCCGTACCGAAAAATATAATCACGAATTTGAGGGGCGCAACTCAAGACTCGACGCACTGCAAGCCGCAATCCTGTCAGCCAAACTTAAATATTTAGAATCTTGGACGAATCGACGCGCGGAGATTGCAGAAGTTTACCGTCGCGAGTTAAGCGGCATTGCAGATCTAACACTTCCCGTTATAAATTTAGGCGCCCGACACGTTTTTCATCTTTTTGTGGTTCGTACCAGTCGGCGCGACGAGCTTCAATCCCACTTAAAACAAGCTGGTATTGAAACTGGCATTCACTATCCCATTGCACTCACTCGTCTCAAAGCTTATAAAGTGACGAACCAAACGACGGCTAGTGACGACTTAAATGAACAGATCATAAGCCTACCGATTGGCGAGCATCTTTCCGATAGCGAGGTGTCTCGAATCACCCATGAGGTAAAGTGTTTTTTCGGCACCTAGGTATTTATGTGTTAGCGGTACGCATATTTCAAACTCGGCATCAACCATACGATTGCGTCTCGCAATACCCCCGGACCCAGCAGTTGGGTCCAGTGACGGCGTTCGGCCGGCAGGGCGGCAAGTTCAGCAGCGATTTGATCGCGATCGATACGCCGTAGAAGGTTTTTTTCGGCGTCATATAAAAGGATGCTTCCACCAATCGTTAAATGCTGGTCGAATTTAATATCGCTGACAACACGATTGGCAGAGTCTATGCTCAGGCGACTTGAAAATGTCTGCAATCTAAATGGGATTGGTGCTGACCATGCATAGCTGAACACTGAGATGATGACGTAGTTTGAGGCAAAATGATCGATGTGCGTTAATGGGCCCAATGCACTATATTGAAGGCCGCTAACAAACAGCGCGTCGTCGGAAGTTAAATTCTTAAGCGCTTGAGCCTGCTCCCGGATATGGGTGACAGAGTTTTGAACTATGCGATTCCAACTACGCCAATGATCTGAGAGCCCAGCAAAAGAAACTAAAAAACAGGCTGCGAACAGAAAAACTACGCGGGTCGGTAAATAATGGGTCACCAATGTTGCAAGGAAAAAACTACCAAAGATCATCACTCGATCACCCAAGCTAAACGCAACCTGAGGATATAGCCCAGTTAAGGCAAAAATACCTAAAGCAAATAAGACGATGGTTGTGACACCAAAAATAGGAGCACTATGAGTTGTTTGCACGACTTCGTCGGACCTTAGCGCGCGCCATAATAGGGCTAATACAACCACCGCAATGATCGCTGAGAGGAAACTAATATTGCTGATACTAAGCGCTATTTTTAAAATAGCTGACGGCCCAACACCGGCATCGACAAAGCTTGCCAGTTGCGCAAAGTAGCTTTTTAAGTAGCGGAACACGCTAAACGTAGAGGGAACGCGTTCGGTGTCCACTGTCAAAATGAAAGACGTGTAAATGTAGTACAGGCTGTAAACCAGATTTGGAACGAGATCGGAAGAGCGTC
>CALCPT010000695.1 GCA_937897265.1 uncultured Alcaligenaceae bacterium | reverse complement strand
CTTTAAGATGATCAATGACCAAGGCGGAATCAATGGTCGCAAGATCAACTTCATTTCGCTTGACGATAACTATGCACCACCAAAAACACTCGAGCAAGCGCGTAAGCTAGTCGAACAAGACAAAGTGCTGTTCTTGTTTGCCCCGCTTGGTACGCCTACCAACTCTGCGATTCATAAATATATGAATCAGAGGAAGGTGCCACATTTGTTCGTGCAGACCGGTGCATCTAAATGGGGCGATCCAAAGAACTTTCCTTGGACAATGGGCTGGCAGCCAAACTACTTTAGCGAAGGCAAAGTATTTGCACAAGCTATCTTAGAGGGACAGCCTAAGGGCAAGATCGCTGTTCTGTACCAAAACGATGACTTTGGTAAGGACTATTTGTCTGGTCTGGAAGCCGGCTTAGAGTGACAAGAAGAACATGATCGTTGCGCGTGAAACCTATGAGGTCACTGACCCCACGGTGGATAGCCAAATCGTCAAGCTCAAAGCCTCTGGCGCTGATGTGTTCATCAACGTTGCTGTGCCAAAGTTTGCTGCTCAAGCGATCAAGAAAGCTGCTGAAATGAGCTGGAAGCCTACACATTACCTCGTGCAAGTGGCGAGCTCTGTTGGCTCAACCTTGACGCCTGCTGGTTTGGATAACAGCGTTGGTCTGATCACAACGGCGTTCTTTAAAGATCCAAGTGATCCACAATGGAAAGACGACAAGGCGTTTCTTGAATATCAAGAGTGGTTCAAGAAATACATGCCTGGTTCAGATCCGACCGATAGCTTTTACATCCAGGGCTATATCAACGCACAAACTGTGGCACATGTCGTCAAACAAGCAGGCAACAACCTGACTCGTGAAAACATCATGAAGCAAGCGGCCAGCATCAATGACTTGAAGCTGCCTTTGCTGTTGCCAGGGATCAACGTGCAAACCAGCGCAACCGACTTTTACCCGATCGAGCGTATGCAGTTAGCACGCTTTGACGGTAAAGCCTGGGTTCTGTTTGGTAAGGTTTACGGAGATTAATCTCTGCTCGCTAGAAAAAAAAGACCGCTCGCGCGGTCTTTTTTTATGCTTAGTGCCTAACAAGTCATTCTGAAGTTCATTGGATCGCTTGCTTAGTTAAGCAAGCGGTCAATCGATCAATGAACGCTTCAATGGACGACGAGCGAATTACGATCGTGTCGATCGATCAATCAATAACGATATTGGCCTCTTGAATAATTTTGGCCCAACGTACTCGCTCTTCTTGGGCGTATTGATTGAAGTGCGCCGAGGTATCGCCAATGGTGACTGCGCCTTGGGCAAGTAGTTGTGCTTTGATCTGGGGGTCGTTTAAGATTTTTACGGTTTCAAGATTTAAACGCTCAACAATTGCGGCGGGGGTCGCTTTGGGAGCATAGAGACCAAACCAACCACTGACCTCGTAGCCGGCCAGCCCTGACTCGGCGATTGTAGGCACATCAGGCAACAGTTCTGAACGTTGTGCTGACGTTACGCCAAGAGCTTTAAGTTTGCCCGATTGTATGAGTGACAGACAAATTGGCAAGTTACAGAACATCATTTCGACACGTCCGCCAAGAATGTCGTTGATCACGGCAGGGCTGCTTTTGTACGGTATGTGCACCATTTCAACTTGAGCCATTTTCTTAAAAATTTCGCCCGATAAATGCATGCTGCCACCTGCGCCACTTGAGCCATAGCTAAAACTTTTTGCCTTTTGCAAAGCAAGTAGTTCTTTCACGTTGTTCGCTTGCACCTGCGGCCCAATCACTAAGACGTTTGGCACCGACACAAGATTGGTAATGCCAACGAAGTCGCGTTGAGGATCATATTTAATATTTTTGTGCAATGTCACATTAATCGAGCCGATGCTGGTTGAGCCAACCATGAGTGTGTAACCATCAGGTGCGGCTGTTGCCACGTAATTAGCACCGATATTGCCATCTGCACCCGCTTTGTTCTCGGCGACGACAGGTTGGCCAAGGGCCGAAGACAGTTTGGTGGCGACGATACGTGCCAGAACATCTGTCAGAGTACCCGGGCCAAACGGCACAATAATCGTAATCGGTTTGTTGGGATACGTATTGCTTTGCGCCTGTACCTGCGAACTGAACAGGCATGAGGCCGATGCTAAGGCGATCGTTGTCACCTGAAGCATTGAGAGAAATGTTCGTTTCATGGGGTAGCCATCCACTTTGTAGGATCGTTGCAAGGGCTTCTGTGCAGAGCACGCAAAGAGGCACTATTTAGTGCAAAGCTCTGTCCGGTCGCTCGCATTTGCAGCATTTAAGCGCAAGAGTGGGTGACTTTCAAGAGATAATTTTCTAAGGGCTGAAGTCAGATTCACAGCTCTGCAGCGACCGCATCCCAAAAGTCACAATCAGCCTCACGCAGGAGTGTCGATCGCTTTCGATGGGGCGCTTTCAGGCTGGCGTGTGACGTCTGTGGCTTAAACCCCTAAACCGCCAAGGTGTTTTGATTGAAATGATGAGTGGTGGATCAAGTGTGACTGCCTCGCGAGAGACGATTTTAGACCATGAGGCCGAGGTGCGTGATCTTAAGGCAACGATTGCTGCCCTAAGGGATGCGCTTGAACAAGAGCAGTCGGTGAGTGCCAGGCGAGTTGCCCAGGCTTTGCTTGCGACAGATTCTGAGATTGCCCAACTTAAGAATACGGTGATTGCCTTGCGCGAAACGCTTGAGCAGGCAGGGCGGCAAAAAGAGCAGGCTGTGCAGGCGGCTGTACTTGCGACCAGCCAAGAAATTGCTAGCTTGAAGGCTGCCGTCGTTGAGTTGCGTGATCAGATGGAGCTCATGCGGCAAGAAAAAGAAGCAGCGGTGCAAGCCGTGGTGTTGCGTTCGCATAACGAAATGACTCAACTCAAAGAACTTGCAGCGGCTTTGCGCACGCAACTTGACGATAGGCGTGCGTACACGAAAGAGAAAACATGAAAACAGCAGCACTGAACGCCAAGAGTTCCACTTCGCTCACTAAACTTGAACAGCGTCTGCACCTATCTGATTTCTTGCTCAAACTGTCGAATCAGATGTCGGCCTTTGGCAACCTTGATGACGTGTTGAATGCCTTTGTCGAGATTGCGACTCGTGAGTTGAATGCCGAGCGGGGCACGATATTTTTGAATGACCCAACGACCAATGAGTTGTACTCGCGAGTGGCTCAAGGTCATTTGCGTCACGAAATTCGTATCTTGAATAGCAGTGGTATTGCCGGCAGTGTCTTTACCGCGCAAGAAAGTCTGATCATCTTAGAACCCTATCACGATCCACGTTTTAATCAAACGATTGATGAGCAAACGGGGTTTGTCACGCGTAGTATTTTGTGTGTACCGATTCGCGCTGGTAACGGTGACGTGATTGGTGTGGCACAGTTATTGAATAAGCAAAAAGGGCGCTTTACAAAAGCTGATCTGACCTTGCTTGAAAAAATGACGACGCAAGCTTCACTGGCTTTACAAAATGCGCAATTCATTGAAAGCATGCAGGCGATACGCGCCAAAGAAATTGAATTTTTAAACGTTATCTCTGAAGTGACGTCTGACATCAACATCAGTTCTTTGTTAAAAAAGGTGATGAGTGAGATCACCCGAATGTTGAACGCTGATCGTTCTACCTTGTTTTTGAACGATGAGAAAACCGGGCAGCTTTGGTCAGAAGTTGGGCAGGGCTTGGATTCACTACAAATTCGCTTGCCGAATCACTTAGGTATTGCGGGTGCAGTGTTCACCAGCGGTAAGGTGATTAATATCCCGCACGCGTATGCTGATCTACGTTTTAATCCCGCGTTTGACAAAAAGACGGGTT
>CALCPT010000694.1 GCA_937897265.1 uncultured Alcaligenaceae bacterium | reverse complement strand
TGGCAACTGCCGCATCAATCGTGCCATTGGCTTTGACCTGCGCATAGTCGCGCACCCGCCGTAGTAAACGATTGGCGATACGCGGTGTGCCGCGCGCGCGCCGCGCAACCTCAGCGGCGCCATCTGGCGTGATTGGCACTTGCAGCAAACCCGCACTGCGGGTGGCGATACGGGTCAGTTCATCGGGCGTATAAAACTCTAGGCGTGACACGATCCCAAAGCGATCACGCAGCGGGTTGGTCAGCATCCCGGCACGGGTGGTGGCCCCCACCAGCGTAAAAGGTTGTAAATCAAGTTTGACACTACGCGCCGCCGGACCTTCCCCAATCAAAATATCAATTTGAAAGTCTTCTAGTGCCGGGTAGAGAATTTCTTCGACGACGGGTGACAAACGATGGATTTCATCGATAAACAAGACGTCGTTGCGTTCAAGGTTGGTCAGCAAGGCTGCCAAGTCACCCGGGCGTTCGAGCACCGGGCCCGAGGTTTGCCGCAAATTGACGCCCATTTCGTGGGCGATGATGTGGGCTAACGTCGTTTTGCCCAAACCTGGTGGGCCGAAGAGCAAGACATGATCTAGCGACTCTTGGCGGTTACGTGCCGCCGAGATAAAGATTTGCAGTTGTTCGCGCACCCGCTGTTGACCGACGTACTCTTCAAGGGCACGGGGGCGCAAGGCGCGTTCGATGGATTCTTCGTTAGGCGAGGTCGCCTGAGGGGCCACCAAACGAGTGGACTCGGGGCGAGAATTCAAAGAATCGGACTGTATAGCCATGAAAGTATGATCTTTAGTATCAGAATAGCAACTGGCGCAAAATCGCCTAGACAATCGTACACTATCCCTTACGTTGATCCCCTATTTCAGAGAAAACTTATGTCGCTCGTTTTGCCTACTTATGATGATGTTGTTCGTGCTGCGGCCACCCTCAAGGGCGTGGCGCACCGTACCCCCGTGATGACCTCAGATACGGCAGATCGCTTAACTGGTGCAAAGCTATTTTTTAAGTGCGAAAACCTGCAGCGCATGGGGGCATTTAAATTTAGAGGTGGCTATAACGCGATCGCTAATTTGTCACCTGAGCAGCGCCGTGCCGGCGTCTTGACCTATTCGTCGGGCAATCATGCGCAGGCGATTGCCCTAGCTGGCAGGTTATTAGGTGTCGCAACCACCATCATCATGCCGCACGATGCACCGGTGGCAAAAAAGGCTGCAACAGAGGGCTATGGCGCTACCGTCGTGTCCTACGACCGTTATCAAGAAGATCGTGAAGATGTGGCGCGCGCGCTTCAGCAAAAGACTGGCATGGTCATTATCCCGCCCTACGATCATCTTCATGTCATTGCAGGCCAAGGTACTGCGGCCAAAGAGCTGCTTGAAGACGTTGGCGAGTTAGATTATTTGCTAGTGTGTCTGGGTGGCGGCGGTTTGCTGGCG
>CALCPT010000693.1 GCA_937897265.1 uncultured Alcaligenaceae bacterium | reverse complement strand
ACATTGGCGTGACTGGAGTTCAGACGTGTGCTCTTCCGATCTACTGACGGCAGGTCGAAAGCTCTTGGATATTCATCTGAATCGAGCCTTCGCCCGTGATGCACGCCACCGTTGCGCCTGGGTTGGCCATTTGCACACCCATCGCATAGGGCAAACCAACACCCATCGTGCCTAAACCACCAGAGTTAATCCAGCGGCGCGGCTTGTTAAAGCCGTAATACTGAGCCGCCCACATTTGATGCTGGCCGACGTCAGACGTCACATAGGCATCGCCCTCGGTGACTTCCCAAAGCTTTTGCACGACAGATTGAGGCTTAATGACCTCGTTTGAGCCTGCAAATTTCATGCACTCTTTGCCACGCCAGACTTGTACCTGCTGCCACCATTTGGCCAATGCCTCAGGATTTTGTCGAGTTTCGGTTGCACTGATTTTGTATTGCGCAATCAAATCAACCAGCACGTCTTTGACATTGCCCACAATCGGCACATCAACTTTAACGCGTTTTGAAATTGACGAGGGGTCAATATCAACATGAATAATCTTGCGAGCATGTTGCGCAAAATGCTTCGGGTTACCGATCACGCGATCATCGAAGCGCGCACCCACCGAAATCAACACGTCACAGTGTTGCATTGCCATATTGGCTTCGTAGGTGCCATGCATGCCAGGCATACCGACAAATTGCGAGTCGGAAAACGGAAAAGCGCCCAAGCCCATGAGGGTGTTGGTGCACGGTGCCCCGACCAGTTTGACAAACTCATGCAGCTCGGCCGAGGCGTCAGAAAGAATCGCGCCACCACCGCTGTAGATCATGGGGCGCTCGGCTTGCAACAACATCTGCACAGCCTTTTTGATTTGCCCTTGATGACCTTTTACGACCGGAGCGTAAGACCGCAACACGGGATCGCCTTTGGCGGGGGTGTATTTGCAATGTGCGGCGGTAATATCTTTAGGGATATCGACGAGCACAGGGCCAGGACGACCGGTGCGGGCGATATAAAACGCCTTGCGCATCGTATCGGCCAAGTCTTTGATATCGCGCACTAAAAAGTTGTGCTTCACGCAAGGGCGTGTGATTCCTACGGTATCGCATTCTTGGAAGGCGTCTTCACCGATCGCGTGCGTGGGCACCTGACCGCTAATGATCACCATTGGAATCGAATCCATGTAGGCGGTTGCGATGCCGGTCACTGCGTTGGTAACACCGGGGCCACTCGTGACCAGGCAGACGCCAACTTTATTTGAGGACCGAGAATACGCATCTGCAGCGTGCACGGCAGCTTGCTCGTGTCGCACCAGAACGTGTTGAAATTTATCTTGCTTGTAGATTGCGTCGTAAATGTATAAGACAGCGCCACCAGGATAACCAAAAACGTGTTCTACGCCTTCGTCAGCCAAGCAACGCACGACGATGTCTGCGCCATTGAGTTCCATAAATTCATTCCTTTCATTACCGGCATCGCCCATCTGATTGCATCCTCATTTTTAGAGAAATACTGAACCGCGACATACTTAGCAACATAATCCGACGCTTTTAGACTCACGGAGCCTAGCCGCCCGGATACCTCGCCAATCTGCCGCGCATTCGCCATCAGGCTATGCACGCACCCAACAGGGGTGCACTGGATCGAAACGGAAGCGCCAACCGCAGCTTGTGGCAGGGAAAGCAGCAAAAGTTTAGATGGCAAGAGCATTTGAGCGGTGACTCAAACTAAAAGCCATTGCACAAAAAAGCGATGAGCTTCAAGGTGCGAGCCGATTACTGTAACCCGTTGTGCGCCGCAGCGCAAATTGAGATACCCTAAGGCTTCAGATTCCCGCCCTGAAAGCCCCAACTCCCCCATGACCTTAAGCTACGGCCCGTTGCAACGCTTTCTGTTCAGCCACCATTTCTATAGTGGTGTCAGGCGTGCGTTCGGGATTTTGCTGCCTATCGCAGTATTAGGCGGGGTCTTTGGCTGGTACGCGAGCGGTCTGATAGCGACCTTTGGCGCACTGTGCGTCGCCTTCATTGACCAACCAGGGCCGCACGAACACCGCGGACGCGAGATGTTAGGCGGCACCCTGTTGAGCACGTTGACCGTCGCATTGACCGGCCTCGCCTCGTCTCACCCCATATTGATTTGGGGGGTTGTGATCGGGCAGTGTTTTGCGTTTTCAATGTTAGCGGTCTACGGAAAAAAGGGCGGACAAATTGGTTTTGCCTGTTTGCTGCTCATGACCGTCACCCTGCACCACTCACTTTCGACGCAAGAGGTCTGGCTACACGCCCTGACCTCTTTGGGCGGCGGGCTGTTTTACACCCTATTCAGTTACTCGGTCAGCCGGGGCATGCAATTGCGCGAAAAAGAGCAGGCCTTATCAGTTGCTCTGTTTGCAACCTCCGACTACATCGCGCGGCGCGCCGACATGTACGACCTCGATCGAAATCTAGACGAAAACTATCGCAAGCTGATCGTTTGCCAGGCCGATATGACCGATAAGCATCAGGCTGCACGTGACATGGTGCTACGTGGGTTAGCAACCACACAGGCGCAAACAGATTCAAGTCGAGTGATGCTTTGGAATCTATTCGTCGAAATGATCGCAATTCTTGATCTGCTAGTCGCCACTCGTACGGACTACGCTTTTTTGCGACAGAAGCTAGAGGGGTCAGACGCCCTGCTCTTCATGCGTGACGCCTTACACAAAATGGCGAGTGATCTCGAGCGGATCGCACTCGCGGTGGCCCGCGAAAACACAGCCACACAGCGCAGCAGCGTCAAAGCCGAGTTACGCGCACTAGAGTTTGAAATTCAACAAATGCACACCGATGGCTTGGCGCAGCGTGATCCTGAGCTCTATTCGTTGTGCATCGAGATTTTGCGACGCTTACGCAACACCGCCAAAGTGATTGATCGCATGATCTTGGCAACTCGCCACGATCCCAATGCGCAACTGCTCGACGCAGTCAAAATTGATCGCTCTTTAACGCAGTTTTTATCGCGCCAGCAATTTCGCCCTCGTCTCATTACAAGCAATTTGCGCTTGGATTCACCTTTTTGCCGCTACGCCTTGCGTGTCACGCTCGCAGCGGGTATCGCCCTAGCACTCTCGGCGCTCATCCCCGCGCTAGCCCGCCAAGGCTATTGGATTTTGCTCACTGTGCTGATCATCATGAAACCCGGATTTGCGCTTACTCGCCAACGTAACGGCTGGCGACTGCTGGGCACACTCATAGGCTGCGGACTTGCGTTCAGTATCTTGTACACCACACAGCACGAAACGTGGTTGTTTGCCATCATGGTGCTGTCGACCATCATTGGTGGCGGCATGTTGCAGATCAACTACCTTGTCGCCTCGGCGTTCAACACGAATGCCGTGCTGCTGGCGTTTAACTTTCTTGATCCCGGCGCGACAACAGTCATTGCAGACCGTGCGCTTGATACCTTTTTAGGTTCGGTGATCGCGTTCGCCTGCAGCTACGTGCTGCCCTGGTGGGAGGCACAATTTATGCCTTCCTTAATGCGCGCTGCGATTTCTGCTAATCGAGAATACCTACGCGCCGCGCTGGCTCAGATACAAACCCATCATGAAAATTCCTCAGAGCTCGCGATCAAGCGAGCAGATTTTAATGTGCGTTTAGCTCGAAAAAATGTGCATGTCGCGTTGGCCAACTTTGCCGAAGCGTTTTATCGCATGATGCTCGAGCCGAAATCTCGACAATGGCATGTGATCGAACTCAACAACATTGTGATGCAAAATCACATGCTATCTTCACAAATCTCGGCTTTGACGACAGCACTGCTCGGCTCACCCAAAATCCCTCAAGCGAGTATTGAGTTTTTGAATGCCCTACTTCCCCAACTCTTGCCTGCGCCCGAACACCCCACCCCAGCCGTACCCAAAGCGTTACTAGACGGAACTTTTCCGGCTTTGACCTATCCGCTCAAACAACTGCAACGTTCGATCGTGCTCATCAACACCGAAATTGATGTGATTTACCATAAGGCTAAGGTCAATCTTGATGCCACAAAAAAATCCGTTTCGACAGCCAGTCTTAGCTAGCCAAGTTATTTTTCATTCATTTTCAAGGAGCTTCACATGTCAGTTCAAAACAAAGTCGCTTTAATTACCGGCGCAGCAAGCGGCATCGGCCGTGAATGCGCATTGACCTTGGCACGACAAGGCGCCGCTGTCGTTGTTGCCGACCTTAACCCAGCAGCCTCTGAGTTGGTCGTCGCCGAAATCATCAAGGCGGGTGGTCGTGCCATCAGTGTCGTGATGGATGTCACTGATGAAGAGGCCGTCAACGCGGGGGTGAATCGTGCCGTCACAGAATTTGGCAGTATCGATATTCTTGTGTCGAACGCAGGCATTCAAATCATTCATCCCAACTTTTTGATTATCGATGTATATCAAGGGATTTCCTTTTCCAATAACCGTGAAGATCGGAAGAGCACACGTCTGAACTCCAGTCACGCCAATGTATCTCGT
>CALCPT010000692.1 GCA_937897265.1 uncultured Alcaligenaceae bacterium | reverse complement strand
CGACGCAGCGTACCGCTTTGAACCAGAATCGTTGCAACCGGACCACGCCCTTTATCGAGACGCGCTTCAATGACGAGCCCTTTTGCTGGGGCATCAACTGCGGCTTTCAACTCAAGCACTTCTGCCTGTAACAACACGTTTTCTAACAGATCATCGATACCCTGCCCGGTTTTAGCAGACACCGAAATAAACGGTACGTCGCCACCATATTCTTCAGGCACAACTTGCTCAACCACCAGCTCTTGCTTGACGCGCTCTGGATTGGCTTCGGGCTTGTCGATTTTATTGACTGCAACCACCAAGGCAACACCCGCTGCCTTAGCATGATGAATCGCTTCTTTCGTTTGTGGCATGACACCGTCATCGGCAGCAACCACCAAAATCACAATATCAGTTGCCTTAGCACCACGGGCACGCATCGCCGTAAACGCTTCGTGACCTGGGGTATCTAAAAAGGTCACCATCCCGCGCTCAGTTTGCACGTGATACGCGCCGATGTGTTGCGTGATACCACCGGCCTCGCCAGAGGCAACTTTCGCGCGACGAATGTAATCGAGCAGAGACGTTTTACCGTGATCAACGTGTCCCATCACAGTCACAACTGGAGCACGAGGCGACAGCACCACATCGGCGTGAGGCGCATCTTCATCGAGGAAAGCCTCGGGGTCATCTAACTTAGCAGCAATGGCGTTATGACCAAGTTCTTGCACCACGATCATGGCGGTTTCTTGATCAAGCACCTGATTAATCGTAACCATCTGACCAAGCTGCATCAGATGCTTAATGACTTCACCGGCTTTAACCGACATCTTGTGCGCCAGGTCGGCCACGCTGATGGTTTCTGGCACGTGAATTTCGCGTGCGATGAATTCAATTGGCGCTGGTTCGCGCTGCTCTTGGGTCTGGTTATTCGCACCACGACCACCTTTCTTACCGCCCGACTTACTCTTACCGCCGGCACGCCACCCTTCTCGGCCCGGTGCCGCCGGGGCATCGCGTTTTTCGGCAGGCTTCTTGCGCGACGCATCGTCTGACCAAGTCGAGGCAATTTGCCCAGATTTCAGTACCTTTTTGCCAGCGGCATCTGTGCCTTCTTTTTTTGCACCTTTGACAGGCGCACCAGCAGGTTTATGCAGAGTGCCCGACAATGCGGCTGGATCTGGTGCTGGCTCTGGTGGTTTAACGACCTTGCGTGGACGATTCAGCATCTCGCGCAACGCAGTGGCCTCAGCCTCAGAAGCGCGACGCGCCTCATCACGCACAGCACCCTCAACGGCGACGTGTGCAGGCGCAATTGCCCGACCACGCATCGGCCTAAATGCCTTGGGTGCAGAAACCTCTGGGGGTGTCTCGACGACTGGCTTAGCGACCTTCGCCGTGGTTTCAGGTGCAGGTGCATCAACCACAGGCGACGAAGCCTCGGACCCGGGTGTTGCCGCGGCCGAAGACGTCGGCTGAGCATCAACCGACGGCACCGGCTCAACTGGCACGGCAGCTGTCACTGGTGGAATCACCTCAGCGCTAGCGGCTGGCGCTGCCTGCGCCTCGGACACTGGCTCAGCCTGCACATCGGGGTTGACGGGCGCCGGAGCCGGAGCCGGAGCCGCTTGCGCCTGAGTGGTAGCAGCGGGTTGACTCTCTGCTGAGTTAGTCACCTCATTCGGTGCTTGAACTTCAGGTGTCTGAACGTCAGGGCTTGGTTGCGACGTTAACTGCTCAGCCTGGGGCACCACGCCCTCAGCTGTCGCTGCCACGACACTCTCTGTCACCACTGGCGCGGCGACGGGTGTTGAAACCGGAGTTGAAACCTCTGCGCCTTCGGCAACAGGAGGTTCACCGGTCTCGGTCGCATCCCGTTTGACGAATGTACGTTTCTTACGCACTTCAACTTGAATGGTACGCGAACGACCGGCGCCATCAGCTTGACGAATCTCAGACGTCTTACGGCGCGTCAGTGTGATCTTAGTGCCTTCGGTTGCACCGTGCGAACGACGCAAGGACTCGAGCAATTTAGCCTTGTCGCTTTCAGTGACACTGGCATCCACCGAAGTTAGGTTCACACCTGCTTCACGCAGTTGTTCTAACAACACGTTGGATGGCATTTTCAGTTCAATGGCGAACTGGGCGACTGTGATACTCGACATTAGGCTCTCTCTTACCTTTTTACAGCGTTACAACTTCAAGCGAAGACAGCAACTAACAATAACTGCTCTTCAAACCAACTACTATGACTGCTCGTCAAACCAATGCGCACGCGCCGCCATAATGAACTGACTGGCGGTGGCCTCATCCAAGCCAGCCATCTCGACGAGTTCGTCGGTGGCGAGCTCAGCAAGTTCATCGCGCGTATTGACACCACCAGCGGCAAGCTTGCTTAACAACTCTGGCGTCATGCCTTCAAGCGTAATTAAATCTTGCGCGGTTTCGACCCGCTCTTCTTGAGCGATTGCTTCGGTCAACAAGGCGTTACGCGCCCGAGTACGCAAAGCTTGAATGGTCTCTTCGTCAAACGATTCGATCTCGAGCAACTCTTGCATCGGGACGTAGGCAATTTCTTCAAGACCTGTAAAGCCTTCATCAATCAGGATATCTGCGACTTCTTCGTCGACATCGAGACGACTCATGAAGGTCGAACGCAGTTGTGCGCGCTATTGCTCTTGACGAT
>CALCPT010000691.1 GCA_937897265.1 uncultured Alcaligenaceae bacterium | reverse complement strand
TTCGGCGTGTCGCCGCAAGCGTACGGCTTCATTTTTGGTCTGAACGCCTTGAGTTTGATTGTGGGGTCACAAGTGAGCGCACGGTTGCTGAAACAGCATCGCCCAGAAAGGCTACTGCCGTGGGCCTTACGCGCAATGATGGCCGCCGGACTGAGCGCCTTGGCGCTAAGCCTGCTGGGCTGGGTCACTATGCCACTCATGATGCTGTGCATGATGAGCTTTATGTTTACGCAAGGTTTTGTGGGGCCAAACTCGGCTGCGATGGCCTTGTCAGACCAAGGACGTCAATTAGGCTCAGCCTCGGCCATGATGGGGATGTTTACGATGTCTTGCGGCGCACTGGCCGGCTTAACAGTCAGCCTGTGGGATACGGTTGGCCCAGCCCCTCTTGCCTGGATCATGGGGAGCTGTACCACACTGGCATTTTTACTAGGCCGACTTGCCCGTCGCGCCTAACAAGCCATCGCTCGCGCCCTGACCCGCCCTCGGCACAGCGAAATACGCGCCCAATGTGCCTAGCGGCTTGATCAAAAACCCTTTTTCGTATTAGAATGTCAGACTTGATGCGAATCTTTGAACAAATAATAGGTGTAGCCCATGGCACGTGTATGCCAAGTGACCGGAAAAGCCCCCATGGTGGGCAACAATGTTTCACACGCAAACAACAAAACCAAACGTCGTTTTCTGCCTAACTTGCAGTCACGCCGCTTTTGGGTTGAAAGCGAAAACCGCTGGATTCGCTTGCGCGTAACTACCAACGCCATCCGTACCATCGACAAACTCGGCATTGATGCTGTGTTAGTTGATTTGCGTGCGCGCGGCGAAGTCGCTTAAAGGAGCCCAACATGGCAAAAGGTACCCGCGAAAAAATTAAGCTCGAATCGAGCGCTGGCACTGGTCATTTTTATACAACGACCAAAAACAAACGCAACATGCCTGAAAAGATGCTGATCAAAAAATTTGATCCAGTCGCTCGTAAGCATGTCGATTACAAAGAGACCAAGCTTAAGTAATTGGCTGCCTTTGTTTGACGCGTCAAAAAAGCCCCTTAACCGGGGCTTTTTGTTTTTCAACCACTAGAAATCAGCTGTCACTCTATAATGTGAGGCTAACTGGGCGCCTGCTGCACCCCGACCTTTTTTATGGCTTTATCCATGCTCGAACGCTATCAACCCACCGCAGTCGAACAAGCTGCTCATGCCAACTGGGATGCCCGTGACGCCTATCGCGTTACCGAGGGCGCCACGAACGCCGCAGGCGTGCCCAAGCCAAAGTTTTATGCCTGTTCAATGCTGCCCTACCCAAGCGGCAAGCTGCACATGGGTCACGTGCGTAACTACACCATCAACGACATGATGACTCGGCAATTGCGGATGCGCGGCTATAACGTCCTGATGCCGATGGGTTGGGACGCCTTCGGCATGCCTGCCGAAAACGCGGCCATCAAATCAAAAGTGCCACCTGCTAAATGGACGTACGACAACATTGCGTACATGAAAAAGCAGATGAAGGCGATGGGCCTAGCCATCGACTGGTCGCGCGAAATGTGCGCCTGCGACCCCAGCTATTACAAATGGAATCAATGGCTGTTTTTAAAGATGCTTGAAAAGGGCATCGCATATCGTAAAACACAAGTTGTGAACTGGGATCCGGTCGACAAAACAGTACTGGCCAACGAACAAGTGATTGACGGACGCGGTTGGCGCTCGGGCGCACCGGTTGAAAAGCGCGAGATTCCAGGCTATTACTTGCGTATTACGGATTACGCTGCTGAGTTGCTTGAGCAAACACAGAACGGCTTAGAAGGCTGGCCTGATCGCGTGCGCGCCATGCAAGAGAACTGGATCGGCAAAAGCGAAGGCGTGCGTTTTGCGTTTTTGCATTCGATCAAAGATGCTTCAGGCGCCTTGATTCAAGACGGCAAAATGCATGTCTTCACGACCCGCCCTGACACTATCATGGGCGTGACGTTTTGTGCCGTAGCCCCCGAACACCCCTTGGCTGTGCACGCTGCACAAACCAATCCAGCTTTGACTGCGTTTATCGAACATTGCAAGCAAGGTGGCACCACTGAGGCCGAACTTGCCACGCGCGAAAAAGAAGGTCTGGATACGGGCCTGACAGTCACACATCCCTTAACCGGTGAAAGCGTGCCGTTGTGGGTCGGTAATTATGTCCTGATGAGTTACGGCGATGGCGCAGTGATGGGCGTACCCGCTCACGACGAGCGCGACTTCGCCTTTGCGAACAAGTATGGTCTTGCGATCAAACAAGTGGTGCAAGCGGGCGACAAGCCCTTTAACGATAAAGTCTGGTCAGAGGCCTATGCTGACAAGCAAACCGGCCGCCTGATCAACTCGGGCGTCTACGACGGCTTGAGCTTTACCGAGGCACTTGATGCGATCGCCACGAAGCTCGAGAGCCTGCAACTTGGCGCGCGGCAAACCACGTGGCGCCTGCGCGATTGGGGCATCTCGCGTCAACGGTATTGGGGCACGCCGATCCCGATCATTCATTGCGATGCGTGCGGCGCTGTACCAGTCCCCGAAAAAGATTTGCCGGTGATCTTGCCAGAAGATCTGATCCCCGATGGTAGTGGCAACCCCCTGGCTAAACACGAAGCATTCTTGTCTTGCCAATGCCCAAGCTGCGGCAAACCGGCGCGGCGTGAAACCGACACGATGGATACGTTTATCGATTCGTCGTGGTATTTCATGCGCTACACCTCGCCTGGCAACGATCGGGCAATGGTTGACGCGCGTAACGACTACTGGATGCCGATGGATCAATACATCGGCGGCATTGAGCACGCGGTGCTGCATCTGCTGTACGCACGCTTCTGGACACGGGTCATGCAAGACTTGGGCTTAGTCAAATTTGCTGAACCCTTCACCAAGTTGCTGTGCCAGGGCATGGTGCTGAACCATATTTATTCGGCGAAAAATGCCAATGGCTCGATTGACTATTTTTGGCCTGAAGACGTCGACAACGTCTATGACGCTAAGGGTTCTATTACAGGCGCAGTGCTGAAAAGCGATGGCCGCGCGATCACCTATGGTGGCGTGGGCACGATGTCAAAATCCAAAAACAATGGTGTAGACCCACAATCCTTGATCGACACTCAGGGTGCCGATACGGCCCGTTTGTTTGTCATGTTTACCAGCCCACCTGAGCAAACGCTCGAGTGGTCAGACTCAGGCGTTGAAGGCTCAAATCGCTTTTTGCGACGGCTGTGGGCGTTGTGCCATCAAAAGCAAACGTTGATCACTGCGGGTTTAAAAGCCCCCGTGACCGATTGGTCTCGTGCGAGCCAAGAGATCAAAAAACTGCGTCTCGAGATCTACTCGCTACTCAAGCAGGCCGACTACGACTATCAGCGCATTCAATACAACACGGTCGTATCGGCATGCATGAAAATGCTCAATGCCATCGACGATGCCCAATTGGGTGATTCAGACTTTGCCAAAGCGGCTACCGCTGAAACTCTGGGTGTGCTGCTGCGTGTGCTCTACCCTGTCGTTCCACATATCACCTGGAATCTATGGGCTGAACTCGGATATGCTGCAATCTATGGCGATTTGCTTGATGCAGCATGGCCCTCAGTTGACGAAAACGCTCTGGTGACCGATCAGCTTGAGCTCGTTTTACAGGTCAATGGCAAACTTCGGGGTAGCCTGACCGTTGCGCGCGAGGCGACTAAAGAGGCCATTGAGCAGCTCGCAGCGTCCCACGAGGCTGTGGTGCGTAATCTTGAAGGCCGAACCCCGAAGCGGATCATCGTGGTACCCGGTAAGCTGGTCAACGTGGTCGGATAACAGGATAATAGCGAGATGAATAGCCTGACAGTCAGCACCAACGCCTTGAAAGCCTCGTCACTGCCCACAACAGTGAGCGCGCGCTTGTTGCAGGGGCGCACTTGGCTACTGTCGCTGTTTTCAGTGATCGCGCTTCTGGCCTTGAGTGGCTGCGGCTTCAGAATGCAGGGCGAAGCGCCTATGCCTTTTAGTTCGCTTTCGATCAATATCCCGCAAAACTCGCAGTTTGGTGCTGACTTGCGTCGCGCCATTCGTGCGGCCTCGCCCGACACCAAGTTGATTGAACCTCGCGACATGGTCGTCAGGGCGGGCGATCTCGACGAAAGTGAAGATTCAGACGACAAGGCCACGATTGATCGCATCAAAGCCGCCAAAGTGCGTAAGCTGGCTCAGGCGCGACTCGAACAGCTCAGCGAACAAAAAGGTACGCGTATCGTTTCGATTAACGCGCAGGGTAAACCTGAAGAATATGAACTTTCACTGAAATTTACGTTTCGTTTGGTCTCCGCAAAAGATCAAGTGATCTTGCCTGACACCACACTCTCTGCAATTCGTAGCATGCCTTTCGATGATCGCGTCGTGCAAGCGAAAGAGGGTGAAGCCGCGACGTTATTCAAAGACATGCAACGCAGTTTGGTCGCGCGTATTTTGCGTCGGATTACCGCCCCTGATATCACGCAACGCTGGGAAACTCTCGCCAAGTTAACCCCCGAAGACGAAGAAGAAGAGACTGTTGCCCGCGTCACGGCGCCGACTTCAGCGATTCCGCCAATGTGGCAAAACCCATCGCTGACGCCCGCTCCTGTGACCGTCAGCCCCGAGTAACAGACCAGCCTCGATGAGCGCCGATCGCCTGCTAGAAACGCTTGCGCGCCCAGGCGCGCAACTGTCGACGCTGTACGTTGTCATGGGCGACGACCCCTTACTGACAATCGAGGCGGCCGATGGGCTGCGCGCCGTGGCAAAAGCAGCGGGGTATTTTGACCGGACATCATTTTTGATGGATGCGCGCAGTGACTGGAGTGCGCTCGGAGTTTCAGCGCAAAGCGGTTCGCTCTTTGGCGACAAACAACTGGTTGAGATCTCACTGCCGACCGGCAAACCCGGTAAGCAAGGTGCTGACGCCTTGATCAGTTTGGCAAATCGCAGCAAAGGTGTCAGTAACGGCGATGTCTTGACCATCGTATCGCTACCTCGCCTCGATAAAGCGTCACGAGACAGCAAGTGGGCGGGCGCACTTTTTGCTGCGGGCACGATGCTTGATCTGGCCAATATCGAACGTGCGCAATTGCCAAAATGGATTGAGCAGCGGCTTGCGCGTCAAAAACAACGCGCTGAACCTGCCACACTACAGTGGTTGGCTGACAAGGTTGAAGGAAACTTACTTGCGGCTCATCAAGAAATCTTAAAACTTGGCTTGCTCTTTGACGAGGGTCTGTTGCCAGCCGATGCCGTTGAACAAGCGGTCATGAACGTCGCACGCTATAACATCTATGGACTACGCGATGCCATGTTAGCTGGCGATGTGCCGCGATTAGTTCGCATGATGGGTGGTTTAAAAGCGGAGGGTGAAGCGCTACCCTTAGTGTTGTGGGCGATTGGTGAAGAGATCAGAACTCTCGCGCGCATCTCTCAGGCCCATGCAGCGGGACAAGACTTAACCTCCGTGCTACGCTCGCAGCGTATGTTTGGCGCACACGAGAGCCTGGCACGTCAGGCTTTATCAAGGGTTGCGGCGCGCAGCTGGCCAGCGGCGGTTCAGCATGCACATGAAGTGGATCGTCTGATTAAAGGATTGCACGTCGCCGGGCGCCTGCAAGACCCGTGGGAAGAAATGACCCGTTTAGCGATGCGGGTCGCAGCGGCGGGTACGCGCACCTGACGATCGTAATATTTGTCACCTGATTGCCGGACTAAGACAGCTTATATATTCATGACGACTTTACACGACACCATGCAGCAGATCGGACGCCAGGCGCGAAACGCCTCGCGTGTGATGATGCGCGCAAGCGGAGCACAAAAAGCAAAGGCTTTGTTGGCAATGGCCGAGTCTTTAACAGACCAACGCCTAATGCTGCAGGCCGCCAACGCAAGCGATGTTGACGCTGCTCGCGCGCGCCAACTTGAGCCGGCACTACTCGACCGACTCACCCTCTCTGAGCGCTCGATTGATGTGATGATCGAAGGCTTGCGACAAATCGCAGCGATGCCCGATCCGATTGGTGGCTTAAGCGCCACTACCGTGCGTCCTAACGGCATGCAGGTGGCGCAAATGCGCGTGCCGCTTGGTGTGATTGGCATCATTTATGAATCACGTCCAAACGTCACCATCGATGCAGCAGCCTTATGTCTGAAATCTGGCAATGCCTGCATTTTGCGAGGCGGCAGTGAGGCCTTGCAATCCAATCTGGCGTTGGCAAAAATCGTTGCGCAAGGTTTGATCGCTGCAGGCTTACCTGCGCATGCTGTTCAAGTGCTTGATACGCCTGATCGCGCGGCGGTTGGTGAACTTATCACCATGACTGAATATATCGATGTGATTATTCCGCGCGGCGGAAAAAGCCTGATCAAACGCCTAGCCGCTGAAGCACGGGTGCCGATGATCAAGCATCTTGATGGTAACTGCCATGTGTACATTGATGCGCAGGCTGATTTGAAACTAGCGAGCGATATCGCCTTTAATGCCAAGACTTACCGCTATGGCGTCTGTGGTGCAATGGAAACACTCTTAGTACACAAAGACGTCGCTGCGTCCTGTTTGCCAGCTTTAGCACAACGCCTGCTTGCGCATGGCGTCGAGTTGCGCGGTTGCACGCAAACACAAACAATAGTGTCGCAGGCCCGCGCAGCAACCGAAGAAGATTGGGCGACTGAATACTTAGGCCCAATCTTAGCTATCCGAATTGTTGACTCCATTCATGAAGCGATCTCGCACATCGAGCGTTGGGGGTCGGGCCATACCGACTCGATCGTGACGCAGCAGATTGCAGCCGCCCAGCAGTTTCAGCGCGAAGTCGATTCGAGTTCGGTCTATGTCAACTTGCCTACCTGCTTTGCCGATGGCTTTGAATATGGCTTAGGTGCCGAGATCGGGATTTCAACGAATCGCCTGCACGCGCGTGGACCTGTCGGCCTCGAAGGTCTGACGACCTTAAAATGGGTACTACAAGGGAACGGACAACTTCGTGGCTAGCGACCTGACGGGTTCGGTGGTGGACAGCGAGATCACGCACAACGTCTTAGCCTTCGACCTGGTGGGTGACTTGCTGAGAGGCAAGGCTATCAACAATTGTGGGATGACTCACTGATGCTTTGGATTAAAACGTTTCATATTGTTTTTATTGCCTCTTGGTTTGCTGGGCTGTTTTACCTGCCACGTATTTTTGTCAATCTGGCGCAACAAACAGACCCGACCGTTCACGGCGTACTGATTGGCATGGCGCGCAGACTGTATCGCTTTACGAATATTTTGGCCATCCCTGCTGTGCTACTAGGACTTTGGCTCTATGTGCAATATGGGATCGGCCGAGGTCCCGGCAGTGGCTGGATGCACGCAAAGCTAGTGCTGGTCGTGTTGGTCATTGGGTATCATCACAGTTGTGGTGTGATGTTGCGTAAATTCGAACAAGGTACCAATCGCCGTTCGCATATTTTTTATCGCTGGTTCAACGAAGTACCTGTGTTGATGCTGGTTGCAGTAACGGCCTTAGTCGTTATCAAGCCTTTTTAATGGGACACCATGTCTGAGCAGGATCCAGAACGTAAAACACTCACCCTCAAAACGCGGGCCGTCAAACCGCGCCCCGCTGCCGGAGGCGACCAAACTCGTGCCCGTATCGGTGCACGCGCACGACAAGTGGCGCAGTTAAAAATTGCCAAAGAAAAACTGTCGCGCCTGCAAGCCACTGGGGGTGAACACCCAAACGCAGAACGTCCAGAAGACGGAAAGCCGCTCATCGTACGCAAAGCTCCCGAGGCCTCCTATGACGAGAGGCCACGCCGCAGCCAGCGTACAGACAGTCGCGCCCCACGGGACGAGCGCGTCACGGGCGGTGGTCGTACCGACGAAGCCGCGCGCGCCAATCGTGGCTCGGCACCACGCGAGCCGACACCGCGCCCAGCTTCGGCACCCAAGGCTTTACCCTTACGTGATGGCGCACAAACAGAACGCGCCTCGGCGCTTGTGCTTGACACTGAAATATTTCAGATCTTCGCACCCTGCCCCACTGGCCTCGAAGAGGCGCTTGCCGCTGAATTGAGTGCACTGGGTTATGCGCAAGTGCAGGCAACACGTGCTGGCTGCCATTTTGTAGCGGATTGGTGGGGCGTACAGCGCGCCAACCTTTATTCACGCTTAGCAACTCGTATCCTGGTGCGCGTCGGTCAGGCACCGGTACAACGCGAAGACGACATTCTTGAGCTTGCGCAGAGCATTGGCTGGGAGCGCTGGTTTGGCGCCGAGCACACCTTGCGCGTGGACACTTCAGCCGTCAAGAGCCCGATGCAAAGCCTACAGTACTGTAACTTGCGCGCCAAAGACGGTATCTGTGATCGACTGCGCGACCTGGAAGGCGCACGCCCTTCGATCGATACCGTGCGCCCTGATGCCCGTGTGCATTTGTTTTTATCGCATGACACAGGCACGATGTATCTCGATACCTCGGGCGAATCTTTATTCAAACGTGGCTGGAGACTCGACAAGGGTGATGCCCCCTTGCGCGAGAACCTCGCGGCCGGTCTATTAGCCTTGTCTGGTTGGGATCCTGAAGCGGCGTTGCTCGATCCTTTTTGCGGTAGCGGCACGATTTTGATCGAGGCTGCGTGGATTGCGTTAGGCGTCCCGCCGGGCATCACTCGCCCCTTTGGCTTTGAGCGCTTGTGTGACCACGATGCAGGCCGCTGGGAGGATCTGAAAGACGAGGCACGTAGCCGAATTCTGCCAGAGCTCGCCTCACCCTTGATCGGCATTGACGCTAACCCTGAAGCCATCGAGGCAGCACGCCGTAACGCCGAACGTGCTTACCTCACCGAGGACACGATTCAATTCGAACTTGGCGACGCGCGTGATGCCGTCGCCCCAGCGCCGAGTGGTTGGATAGATCGGAAGAGCGAACGACTTGATGAAGAGGATCTCGAATTTTGGCGCGAATGGTCTGCCTGCTTAAAAAAAGAGTTTGCGGGCTGGCAAGTCAATGTCATCACCTCGGATTTGGATTTACCAAAACACCTACGCTTAAAAGCAGACCGTCGCACCCCAATTTTTAACGGCGCACTCGACTGCCGTCTGTTTAATTTTGAACTCGTGGCAAACAGCTACCGCGATGATCGCTAACGCGCGCTCCCTGACGTGACACCACAGACACAGACACTCACCTCGCTAACCCAAGGCCTTCAGGCAACCACCCTGACCACTTCTGGTAAATTTGTTGCAGGAGCACAACGATCCTGTCGATATTAGGGTATTCCCTTGATTTCATTTGCGCTTGCTAGGGTTTTCCCTTAATATAGGGTTATCCCTAATAAGCAAAGGAAGTCATCATGAACATCAAGAACACAGCTCGCTTAACCGATAGCCTTGAGCGTGAACTCTTAGCCAAAGCGATGGAAGACCAGTTTCGCCCCCATCCGTTGCGCACCGTCGGCAAGGTTGTACGCGGCTTAGTCGCCTTCACCAACGCTGCACGAGCCAACGCACGTCACAACAGCCTGTACTAAAGCGGCTCAGCAAGGGTCAAAGGTGCTTAGGCCGATGACTTGAGTGATTAAAAAGGGTTGCCCCAGGGTGGCGCCCTTTTTTCAAAATTTTGTACGCTCGTACTGAAGGCGCCTCGAGGTTTTGGGCCCTGCACAAAGTGCGGGATAATACGCCCGATGAAGCCTAACCCCACGCCACCAAAGTTCAAACCCATTGCAGGCAACCTTGCCACACCCACGCGCGCGCGTCGCTTTGCCTCGATGATGTATGAGGGGGTTTTACTGTTTGCTGTAGTCTTTTTGGCAGACTACCTCTTTGATACGCTAACCCAAAGCAAGCACGGCTTAATGCTGAGAAGTGCTCGCCAAGCTTGGTTATTTTTAGTGATTGGTGGGTATTTTCTGTTGTGCTGGACTCGCAGTGGTCAAACACTACCAATGAAAGCCTGGCATATCCGTTTGGTCGCTGTTGATGGCACCTCGCCGTCTTTTGGGCGCCTCGTCGTACGCTTCCTACTGATGTGGGCCCTACCCTTGCTCGGTGCAGCCTCGGTCTGGGCTATTTCAAAACTGACAGGCTGGCCCTCAGCGTTAGCACTGATTGTCGCAGCCCCCTTCGCCGTATTTATCCCTACCTGGTTTAGCCCACAACAACAGTTTTTACACGATCAACTAGCGGGTACTCGCTTGGTGAACGTACCGACTAGTGAAAACCCTTAGTTGTTGCATTCAAGCACCGCTGTGGGTTGCACCAAAGCACTGGCTGAGCCATGCTACGGACAACACTCCAGTCATTGTCAGGTATGGTCGATCAATACGCCTCACTTTACGAGTCTTTTGAATGGTTGGTTCCCACCCATTTCAACATTGGTCACGCCTGTTGCCATCGTTGGGCCAACAACCCAGCCGACGCCCGCAAAATCGCTTTGTTTGACGAAGACCAAGCGGGCCACCGCGAGGTTTGGACCTACGAACGGCTCGCGGCCACTGCAAACCAGCTCGCTAATGGTCTGACGCGTATGGGCGTCAAGCGCGGCGATCGTGTCGCGTTAATTTTGGGTCAGCGCCCCGAGACCGTAGTCGCACATATCGCAATTTATAGCGTTGGCGCGGTGGTCTTACCCCTTTCCAACCTCTTTGGTCCAGAGGCGCTCGAGCAACGACTGCGAGACGCTCAAGTACGCGTTGCGATCTTTGACGAACTGTCGGCTGGCAATGTACTGGCAAGCTTGCCGCGCTGCCCGATGCTGACGCAATTGGTTGGTATTGGCGTCACCGACGACCGAGTGTTGCCCTGGAATAAGTTATTGATTCGGCAACCCACAGACTTCAAAGCCGTTACGACGCGCGCAGATGAGCCAGCAATTTTGCTGTACACCTCAGGCACAACTGGTGCACCAAAAGGTGCTTTGTTGCCGCACGCAGTCTTAATCGGCAACTTACCTGGGTTTGTGGCCTCGCAAAACTGGTTTCCTCAGCCCAAGGACGTCTTTTGGTCACCCGCAGACTGGGCGTGGACCGGCGGCATGATGGATGCGCTCTTACCCACCCTGTACTTTGGGCAACCCATCGTTGGCACGCGCGGCCGCTTTAGCCCAGAGCGCGCCTTTGAAATTCTCGAACGCTACCAGGTCACCAATACTTTTTTGTTTCCGACTGCGCTCAAGCAAATGATGAAGGCGATTGAGCGACCCAAAGACACATACAAGTTATCACTGCGGGCCATCATGAGCGCTGGCGAGAGCGTTGGCGATACCGTGTTCGCCTGGTGTGAACAGGCCTTAGGTATCACACCCAACGAAATGTTCGGGCAAACAGAAATGAATTACCTGATCGGCAATAGCCATCAAAAATGGCCAGCGCGCTCGGGCAGCATGGGCAAACCCTACCCGGGTCACCGTATCACGGTGCTACGCGAAGACGGCTCGATCGCGGCCATCGATGAGATCGGCGAAGTTGCCTTGAATCGTTTCGATATTCATGGCTACCCAGATCCAATTCTATTCATCGGCTATTGGCGCAACGACAGTGCGACCAACGAAAAATTTACGGGCGACTGGTGTCGCACCG